>NZ_CP013274.1:4757500-5057500 GCF_001455345.1 Bacillus thuringiensis | reverse complement strand
ATCGGCGGAGAACACTATAAATATGTATGCGTCGGTTTTTCAAAAATCTTTATTCCAATTGAAATGCCGAAGAAAAAAGACGAATCTGCAAAATGATGCAGATTCGTCTTTTTGTTTATAAGTTAATTGGAACTTCAGATACATTCCTTTCTACGAGACGAGCGCCTTTTTTTCGGGTATTTTCATTCATTGATGAAAATACAGATGAGGCAAGGATGGTATCCATTACTTGATTTACGACTTGTGCATCGATGGGTGTGATGGGGTTCTCGATAGAAAAAACAACGGTTTTTCCATCTTCTTTCGCGAAAATTAATTCTAGTACTTGCATGCTTTATTTCCTCCTTTTTATTTATCCAGCTGTTGGTGTTGGCTAATAATTAGTGGGGGATGAACCCCCGCTAATTAAAGTTTCATCTTATAGACTAGAAAGATCTGATGTGCTAACAAGTTGTACAGCGTGAAGTGGTAACGCTTGTAAGGAAGCAAGGGCACGTGCTACGTTTTGTACTTGCTCTAAGTTTGCGTTTGTTTTTACACGCTTAAATTGTTTGTTCTTGAAAACTGTTTTTCCGTTCTTATCTACTCCATTGTTTAAGACAAGACGTAAAGTTAAGTCCATTACAATTGTTTCAACTACCATGTTTATCACCCCCTTTCACTATATAAATAGGGCGCGAATGTCATGTTTTGGCGTGAAATTTATTATTTTTTTTGGTACTCTTAAAAGACTGAGAGAGGGGTTTCGGAAGAATGAATCGTAAATGGTTATTTTGGATTCCTGTTTTACTATGGATGGGGTTAATTTTCTATTCCTCGGCACAACCATATAAAAAGCAGGATATGCGTTCGGATATTGAACAACATGTAAATGTGGAGTTTGTAAAAGAGCATTTTTCATGGATATCTATCGATTACGGCGGTGGTACACCTGTTAGCATTGCAAATAAAGGTGTAGGCGGATTTATTGAGTTTTTCCTTCGTAAAGGTGCTCATTTTATGGTGTTCTTTATGCTTGGTTCATTGACGTATTATGCTTTTCATCGATTGGGTTATTCGAGAAAAAGGTGTTTTATATACGCTCTCCTTTTCGTTGCGGGATATGCAACATTTGATGAAATTCATCAATGGACTACGGGAGATCGTACACCGATGTGGCAAGATTCATTACTGGATACGTGCGGCGGATTAACAGGGATTATAATAAGTAATTGGTTTTGGAATAGAAAAAGGAGCTAATCTTTTGAGATTAGCTCCTTTTGTTTATACACCAAGCAATTCTTTTAGTTCATCTGTAGATAGTTCGGTCATCCAACTATCGCTTGTAATGACGGCGTTGTTTAGTGATTGTTTTCTCTCTAACATTTCATCAATTTTCTCTTCGAGTGTTCCCGTTGTAATAAGTTTATGAACGTGAACGAAGCGTTTTTGACCAATACGATATGCGCGGTCTGTTGCTTGGTTTTCTACAGCTGGGTTCCACCAACGGTCATAGTGAATGACATGGTTGGCAGCTGTTAAGTTTAAGCCAGTTCCGCCTGCTTTTAACGATAAGATGAAAATGTCATACGTTCCGTTTTGGAACTGCTCGATCATTTTGTCACGTTCTTTCTTCGGTACACTACCGTTTAAGAAGAGGACGCGCTGACCGAAATGTTCTTCTAACACATTTTTTAGCATGTTGCCCATACCAATGTATTGTGTGAAGATTAAGCAACTTTCATTTTGATCTTTTATATTTTCAATTAGTTCCATTAGCGTGCTCGTTTTCATGGAACGTTCAATGATGTCTTTCGGTTCTGTTTCTTTTAAATAAAGAGCAGGGTGATTACAAATTTGTTTAAGTTTGTTCAGCATTAGTAATATAAATCCGCGTCTTTCAATCCCGCTTAATCCTTCTACATTTTGCAATGTATCTTGAACAAGTTGTTCATATAAGGAAGCTTGTTCACCGGTAAGTGGACAATAAGCTTTCTGTTCTTGTTTATCTGGTAAGTTTAATGCGACTGTTTGATCTTTCTTCGTACGTCGTAGTAAAAATGGCGAGATAAAACGTTGAACTTGTTGGATTTTTCCTTCGTCACGATCTTTTTCAATCGGTGAGACGAAGCGGCGTTGGAATTGTCCTAAGCTGCCGAGATATCCGTGATTAATGAAGTCGAAAATAGACCAAAGCTCGGCAAGTCGGTTTTCCATCGGTGTACCGGTTAAAGCAATTTTGTGATTAGCTGGCAAGTTTCGCACTGCTTTTGACTGTTTCGTATGTGGATTTTTAATATTTTGCGCTTCATCCAAAATAACAGCATCCCAGCATAACGTACTAAGTTCTTCTTCATCAAGCTGAGCCAATGCATAAGATGTTAATACAACATCTGCTGATTGAAGGAAGTCTTTAAATGATTCGCCTTTCGCACGGTTACTTCCATAATGTAACTGAACACGTAAATTTGGTGCGAAACGTTCAAATTCTTTTTGCCAATTTCCAAGAACAGATGTCGGTGCCACGATTAAGGCAGGACCTGTTTGGAGATTGTTCTCTTTTATATATAGTAAGTAAGTGATCGTTTGAATACTTTTTCCAAGCCCCATATCGTCAGCTAATAATGCGCCGAACCCAAGCTTCCTTAAATATAATAACCACTCAATGCCATGTTGTTGATACGGACGGAGTGTTGCGTTTAGTGAAGAAGGGACATCTACTTTTGGAATATCTCCAATGTGCAATAGTTTTTGGAATAGATCTTCATAATATCCATCTAGTTCAATTTCAATATCGGTAAACGGACTATCCTCTTCTACAACTTCTGTTTCAGCAGTGTTTGATAAATGTTGCTGAAGGACATCTTTCATTTCGAGTCCATACTTATCGGCACGGTTCATGAGCTTTCGTACTTCTTCAATAAAGGCTGGATCTAGTCTCATCCATTGACCATTTATATTGAATAACCGTTTGTTTTGTTCAACAAGTTCGAAAAATTCGCTTTCTGATAAATCAATGCCGTTCGTTGAAATACGCCAGTCAAAATTAACGAGTGTATTCATACCGAAGAAAGATTGCGTTTGTGTGGCATTTTGCTTCAACTGCACACGTAATTTTGGTTTTGTCGCTTTTAAATTTTGCCACCACGATGGTAATAAAATCGTAATACCTGCGGCAAGTAATTCGTTACTTGCTTCTGTTAAGAAGTTCCATGCTTCTGTTTCAAAGAGTTCACTTCGGAATGTATCACCGTCTTTTAACCACGGTACAAGTCTACTGAAGCCTTCTTGTGTTTCAAGAATACGTTCTTCATAATCGTGCCATCGTTTTGGCAAAGAATCGATACTCTCATATACATATATGCGATGAGCCCCGCGCTTTGGTGTAACAATTGTTTCAAGCTTCCACATTTCAAATTCTTCTTGCGGCTCTTGTAGCCTTAGGCCAATTGTAAAGGGAAGGTCATCTTCAATGTAACCAATTTTTCGAAGCCAATCTTCTTCATGTAGTGCTGCGTCCAATTGTCTTTTCGTAAAGTCGTAATGTTCATAAAGTCTCTTTGCATCTTCCCATCCGTCGTTCGAACGGTTATCTTGTAATATACTTTCATTTACCGCGGATGAGAAAAGAGATGCTAATGTGTCATCTTCAATCGGTGTATGTTGAACTTTCCAAGATGGTTGTTTGGGCCAACGCTCCATATCGGGTACGAAGCTACCGCTGACGAAGGCATCCCATAATTCATTTGCATCTTTCGTAAGTGCTGTAATAGGACCGTTCATTTGAATATGGGCAAATGAATTCATCGGTTTATTCGCGATGTATTCAAATGCTTGTGCGTTTGTTAGTACAACACCTTGTTTTCCTTCAAAGGTTGCTTCTTTTAGAAACGTACCGTAGAAGGAAGTAGAGTGCCATGTAAATGCATTTCGTTTCCAGCTTGTTACGGATAATGGAGTACCGCTGTCATCTTCTCCCCAAAGGAACCAACCTTGACTAACGTGCTGGAGCCTAATTGTTACTTCAGTTTGATTGATCATCGATTAATTTTCCTTTCCGTAATTCCTCTTGTAGTGCACGTAGACGTGAATGTAAGTTTGCGATGTGAATAATGAAAGCATCCCATTCATCAGTGCGCTTTAATCGTTTATATAATGTACGCAATTTCTTTAAGTAACGAACTGCACGTCTATATGATTTGCGATTTCGCTCTTCAATGGCCTCAGTAGCAGCAAGGTGATAAAGAGGGAGTGCCGCTTCTGGCGCTTCCTTTTCGATATCTTTCAGCGGCTCTTTCAAAAGTTCAATTGCTTCAAACCCATGTAAGAGATGAAGTTCTGTCCATGTGCGATACTGCTTTTTCGCGAGTACATATTGCTCATAGTTGGCGAAACTGTATGGTAATAGCTCTTGCAAAATCATTTCGAGTCCAGCTTGTTCATTTGTATGGGTTGCATACGTTTCGTACATGATGACAAATAAGCGAACGATATCTTTGATGAAAACCGTATTTTCGTGCTCATATATCGTTTGTTTCACTTGTTTATACGTAAAGGAAAGCCAGTTTTTCGCACGATCCCATTGCATTGTATTTAATAGCTCTTCTAACCAATAGAAGTACAGACTTACAACAGAAGCAGGCTGTTTTTTGAGTAAGTCCATGGCTAGTAAATCTTCGTCATTTAAAAAGAGTAGATGAGAAGATGCTAATGCTTTGGAAAGTGGATTGATTTTTGTATCGATTCGTTTTTCTTCTTCTTGCAGTTGCTCTTTATTGTGTAAGAGTTCACTCCATATGTGACGATAAATAAAGAATCTCTCTTGCGTATAGGCGTCGGTGGAGAAGAATACTTCGTGAACGAGACGAGCAGTTTCTTTCAAAATTGATTCAGACTCTGAAGGAATCGCTTCTGATTGTAAGTCCCGAACGATGGATTCCACTTTATCTACAAATAGGCGAACGACATTAACAGGCTGATGATAAGAATACGTTTTATTTGCTTCAAAGTCCTGAATTTCTTCTAATAATTTTTGAAAGCAATAAAGCGCTGCATGTAGCCTGAACAACTCATGTATCGCAATGATACGCGGAGCTTTCCGTTCGAGTTTCGTATAGAAGTCTGTAAAAATACTCATAAGAAAATACATTTGTTTATAAGTAAGCCGAGCTTGTTCTTTTTTAAATGATTCATATTCGTTATCAAAATATGATTGCCAACTTTTATAATCGCTTTCCTCAAAAGCTGATGATTGCAATACTTGTCTTGCAGTTCGAATAGGAGGAAGGGAAGGTTTCGTATTATTTTTAAATAAAGTTAATACATCTCCTACTTGCCCAAAACTAGACGCTGCAGATAGTAACACAGCGAGCATATGCTCACATTGCGTTGGTGCGAAACAATCGCAATAGCTTTCAGCGACGTTACGAATCGGGATATGGACGCTATATACGCTGCCTTCAGCATCTACAGTTCCTGATAGCGTATAACCATCAAAGTCAACATTGTAGACAACACCACTACGATATAGGTGCCGAGCTGTAGCGACATGTTCCTGATCAGCTGTTTGCTGTGGATCTAGTCCTTGAACGAACTCATTCGCAATCATCATAATTTCATCTTTCGTAATTGAGTGTTGCAGCATAATATTCCTCCGTACACATATTTCTTTCCTTTACCATTATAAACAAAAAATGCTCAAAACAGAAAAAATGAAATTTAGATTACATTACTTGAAAATCATGGTAATATATAAAATGTTAATTTTATATATTACTATATATTTATAGGAGGAGAAATAGTTTGTCAGATTTACAAGCGAAGTTTGGTAACGGTATGAACAAATTGCAAGAGGGAATTGAGCAAGGAAAGATGAAGTTGCAAGTAGCACAGGAGGTTGCACAATTAAAGAGAATTACGCAAGAGAAACTACAGGCGAAAACTGAAGTTTTGCTGGAACTTGGTCAAACGGTATATATGCAACTCCGCAATGATGAAGTTCGAGTAGATGTGTTAACAAATATTATAGAACCAGTACAAGAGCTTGATGTTGCTATTTATAACACGCGTAAGCAAATTGCTAATTTACAGAATCAAGGACAGAAAGGGCAGTGTAGCTGTAGCGGCCCATTATCATTAAATGATAAATTTTGTGGACAGTGCGGGAAAGAAAACGAGTTACTCCTTCAAACAAAAAATGATGAAAACGGATCATGTACTTCATGTGATGAACAAATTGCAACAGAGGCTACATTCTGTCCAGTTTGTGGTATGAAGCAAAGTAAGGAGTGAGGAACATGTATTGTAAAACTTGTGGTTTAGAACAGTCGGATGTAGCGAATTATTGTACGCATGATGGAACAAGTACAGGTAGTGTAGAAAGTGAAGTTATGTTAGTACCGAAAGACTCAAAGTATTGCCGAACGTGTGGAGTAGAAAGTCAAGGAAATGCTACGTATTGTGAGAAATGCGGGGATTCCTTATTAGGTATTATGAAAAAAGAAATGAAAACAAGATTACCAGATGAAGGTTTACCATTACATATAAGTTCATCTGGAAGTACTTTAAAAAAAGGTTTGTTTGGTGGTGGGCTTGCAATCGTATGTATGTTTATAGCCGGTTGGATTGGCAGCTTAATTGTTGATGCGGCGATTAACGATCTAGTGAAAACGATGCTTACAAATATGAATGGTATGCTGAATATGGCTACTGTCGATCAATCTTTCATCGGCATAGCACCACTAATTTTAATGTATCATTTAATAGGCCTTGAAGTTAGTGGGAGCGGGGCATATACGATGTCATTTATTCTTCATTTCCCATTATTCATTTTGTTAACTATTCCGGCGCTTATATTAGGAGGAATTGGATTCTTTGTAGAGAGACGAAATCCTTCTACTGTTTGGCGTGAGAAGTTACTAACATCAAGTGTTATTGGTATTGTATATGGGATTTTCTTGTGTATCGTAAGCTTTATCGCAAGTTCTTCTACGACAATTTCTCAATTCTATCAAACGATGACAATCGATATTGGTTATTCTCATCTTGTTAGTTTATTGTATGGCATTATATTTGGTTTATTATTTACCTTTATTGGTATGTGCATTCAAGCAGGACCGCATCGTCTATTATCTTCCATGATTCGAAGCGTTCCATATGCAACATCTATTTACTATAGTGTAGTAACTGTATTAAAAGGATTGCTTATTACATTTGGTATTATACTTATTACAATTTTATTTAGCAGTTCAAAGTCAGTGGGACCAATTGATTTTCCTGAGAAAACATATAAAACATTAATTTCATTAGAGGCAACACCATACATGTGGAATATGGCTCACTTTGCTCCAACAGCAATTGAATGGGGAGATATGGATAGAGAAATGAGAAGATATTCAGTGGAGAAAGGTCCATTGCATTTATCTTATACGTCGGGAATATCAATAAATGGTACGTCATTAAAAGATCTGGAAGTTGCTAACGGAGCTAATCTTAAACGAGTAAAAGAAATTGATGACTTCAATTCCTATATGCACTGGTGGGGATTATTAATTTTATTACCATGTATTTTACTATTTAGAGCTGGAATGAAATTAGCTCAATATCCGATGAAAAATATGTACGTAACTATCGCTGTGTTTAGTGCGGTTTATACTGTGATGATGCTTTGTGTAAATGGATTGGCGAAAATTCATATTGAGGCTTCAGGGAGTAAAGAAGTTATGAAGGAGTTTGCTGGGATTTCTGGGCCATTATTCTCTATTCAAAGTAGCACGCTGCATTTAATAGTAGGTAGTTTTCTTCTTTCTTACGCATTAACATTCGCCGGTATGAAGTTAGTAAAAAAATAAGGAGGAGAGCCATTTGAAGTTTTGTGGGAAATGTAATAAACCAGTTGCGGATAATTTGAATTTTTGTTCCGATTGTGGAAGTAAGGTAGAAGTAATTGCTGATCAAACAGCTTCTTCCCGTTCAGAAGTACAACGAGAAATAAAGCCAGTGAAAAGTAAGAAAAATATAATGTTACTTATAGGCTTTGTTATTATCTTTGCTATATTGTTCGGTGCGTATAAATTTGGTGCAAGCAAGTTTTCAAAAGAAAAACAGGTCAATGTTATGATTGAAGCATTCCAAAAGAAAGATGTGAATGCAATTGATGAGTTTGTAAAAGTGGATGATCCGAGTTTGAAAATTAAAGCTGAAGATATTAAGGGATACATTCGTTATTTAAAAGAAAATCCTTCTTATAATAAAGAGCTGCTATCTTATTTACAAAGAGAGACAGTGAATCAAAATCTAGCAAGTGATAAAGCATCATTTAAAGATGGTCAAATTATAGAAGACGGGAAAGAATGGTTCTTATATCCGAAGTATAAATTAAACATGAAATCTTATTATATGAATGTAAGCACGACTGCGAAGACTGCTGAAATTTATGTGAATGATAAGAAAGAGACAGAGCTATCAAATGATAAAACGTCAAAAGAAGTTGGTCCATACTTCCCTGGTTCCTATGTTGTAAAGGCAAAAGCGAAGACGGAATTAACTGAGTTAGAAACAGAAAAAGAAGTGGACTTGGCAGATGAAAAAGATGCGAAAGTGGAAGTTAAATTATCGATGGAAGGAAAGTATGTAACGATTTCTTCTGATGAAAATGATGCAACTGTATTTGTGAACGGTAAAAAACGTGGGAAATTAAATTACGGAAGTTATAATCTTGGTCCTGTATCGACAGACGAAACAGTGGAAGTACACTTAGAGAAGACTACTGATTTTGGTATGATGAAATCTGAAAGTATTAAAATTGGAGACCAAAGCACGTATTATTTAAAATTCCCGAAAGAAACATCGAGTTCGGCTGTTGGTGACTTTGTACGAAAGCATCTTTATGATAATGTGCGTGCGATTTCATTAAATGATTTTAGTCTAATTGAAAGTAATTATGATAAGAGCGGGAAATCGTATAAGGAAGACCGTGATTATATACAATATTTACACAAAAAAGGAATTACGGAAGATTTATTAACAATGGAAATTCGCAATGTAGAGCGTCAAAGTGAAACGAAATATAAAGTAACAACATATGAAGAGTATCATATTCGTTACGGTGATGGATCTGTGAAGTTCAAAAGCTTTAATAATGATCATATCGTTACTGTGAATGGAAATGGAAAGATATTGTACCATTCTCTTGGAGCGAATAATACGTTGAAATCAGAGGAAGTATCTGGTCCAACTCGTTAATGAAAAAGACTATCTCAATGAGATAGTCTTTTTTTTAGAAGCGAGATTCTTTTAAGACCGCTTGTACATATGGATCATGTAATATTTGTTCTACAATTGGTAACATGTCTTGCTCAAATGGCATATCAATAGGAAATGGCTTTTGGGAGCCCGGCTTTATGCCGTATTTCACAATTTTGTAATGTGTATTTTCTTCAGACTTGAGCACAATTAATTTATAGCGATTGTCATCGCCCGCAAGTGAGAAATCAATGGAAGTAGCGTCGTATGTTACTTCATCTTTATATATATACGGTTTTGGTGTACCGATCCAGTCTACTTTTGCTTGTACATTCATGGACGTAGCCCCCTTTATAGCTATTATAAAAAAATAAAAGCCAGCTCTCAACAAAGAGAACCGGCTTTCGCAGTCATTGGTTATTTTAAAATTTTCACTTTAACAGTTTTGCGTCCCCATTTTTGGGCAGCACTATCTGATCCAAGTAGGATATCGATACGGTTACCTTTAATTGCACCGCCAGTATCTCCAGCGATAGCTTCTCCGTAACCTTCTACCCATACTTTAGATCCTAATGGGATTACTTTCGGGTCAACAGCGATCATTTTCATGTTTGGGTTCGCTGTTAAGTCATGACCCATTGCAGTTAATACACGGCCGCCATATGTGCCACCGTTTTCACTCGGATGAGCTGTATATGCTGTAGCTACAACTGTTAACTCACGACCACCAGAAGGTGTGCTAGTTTCAGCAGCTTTCACAGCAGGCTTAGCAGCTGGTTTTGCTTGTGCTACAGGTGCTTTAGCTGGTGCTACAGTTTTAGCAGGAGCAGGTTGTTCTTGTTTCTCAATAACAGGTGCTGTACCTGTTAAGAAAGGAACGTGAACATAAGCAGTTTTCCCGTTATATTCGAATTGTAACCACTCATTTTGTACTTGGTTCGTTGTTTCGATCATATCGTCTTTCTTAAGCGTCCCAAGGATTTCTGAGTTTGTGTTCGCTTCAGCACGTACGTTTAATACGTTAGCTGTTACGTAGTAGATGCTTTTTGTGAACTCTGCACTTACGAATGCGTCTTTACCATCTAAAGTGATTTTTGACCATCCGTTCTCTGTATTTTGTACATCTATTTTATTACCGTTTAGTAATTTACCGACAACTTTTGATTCAGTAGTAGGGTTTTCGCGTACATTTAGTACGTCTGTTGTTACAACAGTTTCTGCATTAGCAGATGATGTGAAAATCCCAAGACCAAAAACTGCTGCTGTTGCTATTCCAATTAATTTTTTCATGATAGCCTCCATTGCGTTTGTTTTCGTGTCCTCATTATAGCAACAGATTTTTTCGGATTTCGGGAAAACACACAATTACAAACCATTCGTAATCAGTCGTTAACATCCTGTAATATAACAAAAGATATAGGAAAGCGTTTTTCATTCTATATGATTAGTAGGTTTCTACTTATATTCAAAATATTTAATACAACATATTGTTTTCGGCGTAAATAAAAATATTACAAGAGTGTTACATGATGTTTACTAAACGATTACATTCCTTGAGTATTTTACCGTTTTATGGGTAATATAGTTATATAAACATAAACATTTCGTTTGTGAAACTATAAACACGTGCTATATACTAGCAAAAAAACCGCATAATTGTTACAAAAAGAAAGGGTTGCAAGGAAGAAATTTGCCCTTTTTTACATCTGTAACACATCCTTTTTTGGGAAAACACATTCCCATCCGCATTTTTCTCGCACAATTTGACAGCAGTATTTCTATCTCGTAGCTCTTGCAGAGTGAAAAGGTTATACGGAAGGTAAGGCTGTCCATAAGAATTCGAATTGGTGAAGGTGAAGGTAAGAAAATCACCACAAAAATTATAGTTTTCTATCCGATTTTACATATCGGAATTTATGTTATTTAAAAAAGTGAAACCTACGAAGGGGGATTTGATGAGGAAACTGACAAAAACATTCATCGTTTCATTAACATTATGTATTGCATTTACACTTTGGGGGATTATTCCCGAATCTATTATTGGAAAAGGTAGCCTAGGAAATGTAACAACCGCAATTCAAACTGCATTAGTTAGTAAGTTTGGATGGTTTTATATTATTTCTGTTTCTATTATTTTAGGTGTGTCTATCTTTTTAATTGTTTCGAAGTACGGTTCTATTCGTTTAGGTAAAGATGATGACGAACCTGATTATAGTTATATGACATGGTTTGCTATGTTATTTAGTGCTGGTATGGGTATCGGTTTAGTTTTCTGGGGCGTTGCCGAACCATTAAACCATTTATACGCACCTCCGTTTGGAGAAGGGGCAACTGAGGAAAGTGCGCGTCTTGCACTGCGTTTTTCATTTTTCCATTGGGGATTACATCCGTGGGGACTATATGCGTTTGTAGCGTTATGTATTGCTTACTTTACTTTTAGAAAAGGAAAAGCAAGTACGATTAGTGCGACAGTAGGTCCGTTATTTAAGGGCGGGGAACATGGGCGTATTGCTCATTCATTCGATGTGTTAGCTGTTTTCGCGACGGTGTTTGGTGTTGCGACATCATTGGGTCTTGGTGCGAAACAAATTGCAGGTGGTATTAGTTATTTAACATCTATCCCGAATTCATTAACGACACAGTTAGTTATTATTGCAATCGTAACCGTTCTTTTCATGTTATCTGCGCAGACAGGTCTTGATAAAGGAATAAAATATTTAAGTAATACGAACATTATTTTGGCATTTGCACTTATGATAATTGTATTATTTGCAGGTCCAACAAACTTTATTATGAATTACTTCACTTCAACGATTGGTTCTTATATTCAGGAATTGCCAAGTATGAGTTTCCGTTTAAGTCCTTTAGATGAAGGCGGAAATCAATGGATTCAGTCATGGACAATTTTCTATTGGGCATGGTGGATTGCATGGTCACCATTCGTAGGTACATTTATTGCACGTGTTTCACGAGGGCGTACCATTCGTGAGTTTGTTATCGGTGTATTACTCGTACCAACTGTAATTGGTGCACTTTGGTTCTCCGTTTTCGGCGGAACTGGTATTCATATGGAGCTGTTTGGTGATGCACATATCTTTGAAAAAGTGAAAGAGATGGGAACAGAAGTAGGATTATTTGCTATGTTCGATCAGATGGGTAGCTTTGGATCAGCTTTATCGGTTTTAGGTATTTTACTTATTGCAACATTCTTTATTACATCTGCAGATTCTGCAACATTTGTTTTAGGGATGTTAACGACACATGGTAGTTTAAATCCACCAAACCGTATTAAAATGATTTGGGGTATCGTTCTAGCCGCTATAGCTTCTACTTTATTATATATCGGCGGATTAGAAGCCTTGCAAACGGCAGCTATCATTGCGGCATTCCCATTCGTCTTTGTTATTTTCTTTATGATGGCAGCATTGTTTAAAGAGTTACAAAAAGAAGGACGTATGAAGCGACATAAATAATAGAAGGAAAAGAGCTGATTTCATATCAGCTCTTTTTTATATAGAAGGGATTTGAACTGCAAGTAAGGGAAATAAAATACTTTACTATATAAGTAGTATGCCTTTTATACAAAGAAAAAACGATGAATTTCGACAGTATTCGATATTCTACAAATTCTATTCGTATTTTTGACAAAAAATTGTCGGAAATGTGTTGTCACGTTTATGTATATGTGCTATATTATTTCCTGTAAGCGATTTCAAATAGTTTTAAAGCGCATTCAAGGGGGACATCTAGAATAATGAAACGTTACGAAAGAAAGTGGAAGCATATTTGTTTGAAACGTGTGGCACATCGTAGTGTCCAAGAAAGCACGGAACCTAAGACTGAAACGCGCAAAGAACAGCAAGAGAAGCAATTGGTTCTACAAAAATAGCAATCACTTTTTCGTATATAAATGAAGGTCGATCGTTCGTTGGGGGATGGACGTGAAATTACTTTCAGCTAAGGGGTATTGTCTGATATATAATTTATACGGCAATAAATAAGCACAGAGCATACGGCGCTCTGTGCTTATTTTTATTTATCTTTTTTGAATCGAACTGTTTTATCCCAGCCAATGACTTGTTTCTTGCTCTTTGCACGTAAGTATAAAATTAAGCTACGAATGAATAAGTACGTAAAGAGCTGTGCGTACGTAAAGTACATGATAACACTAATGAAAATATTAGTTGGTGTAAAGGTTCGTTCCACACTCTGAGCACTAAATAATTGAGAAACATATGTAATATATGCGACATACCACATAAATAGTAGTGGTATGCTATATTGAATTTGGAATATCCCGAGTAATCCAATTACAAACCAAACGTTCGAAATGATTAAGAATAGCCAAAATACAACATACACTAAAACTTGTTGTAAGGAATGGACGAGAAGTTTTCCTTTAAAGAAACTCAATGAAGAAAACATTTTTTCTAAAATGTACAAGTTCCCTTGGAGCCAACGTGTACGTTGCTTAATAAGGATTTTTAAGTGCTCAGGTTCTTGTTCCCATGTAACCGATTCTGGAACGATTGGTAAGAGATAGCCCTTTTGTGTAATTCGTAATGTTAATTCAGCATCTTCTGCAATTGCATAGGGATCATAGCCGCCAAGCTCTTCTAATGCAGAGCGACGAAGAAGCATGTTTGTTCCTGTTAGTGAACCTGTTTGGAATAGTAACCAGCGTCCGGATTGCATAAGGAGCTGGAAGATTTGAAATTCTAACGAAATCATTCGTGTTAACCAGTTTCTTTTTTCATTTACAGTACGAACGTGTCCAACTGCTCCAACAGCATCCTCGGTTGTTTCAGCGTGTTCCACAAGCATTCGCAGAGCATGTGGTTCAGGCTGGTTATCTGCATCATAAACACAGAAGTATTCACCATCTGAAATACTAAGACCATAGTTTAATACACGTGATTTCCCTTTTGGTTCACCCGCCGGAACACGAATGTGACGAATATGAGCATAAGCTTTGTCAAAATCGTCACCGATTTCAGGTGTTTCATCTTGAGAGTTATCGTTTAGTAAATAAACCGTTAGTTTGCCTGGATATTCAATCTTCGCCATCGCCTCTAAAGTATCTTTAATAACTACGCCTTCATTGTGGGCAGGTATTAAAATATCGACACTTGGATAATGTTCTAACGTACGATCTTTTCGTTTCCTATTTCGGTGAACTAAGCCTGCAAGTGTTAAGAAAGAATAGTAAACGAGTAAGCCAGAGAACAGAAAGGCTGTAAAAATAAGTACATATTTAATTGAAAATGTGATGCTGATCCAAAAAACAAGTACGCAAAACAGGAGGAATAAAAGGAGTATAACGAGTGTCATCATAATACTGTCGGTCCTTTTGTAGCTATTTGTTCTCGTTTAATCTTAATGTCCTGAATTGCCTCAGCTGCAAGCCATTTTTCCATTTTAGGCTGTAGACGGTTCATTACAATATCGGCACCAGCTTCATTTGTATTTTGTAATAAAATGATTAATGTGTTGTTATCATACTCAGCAACAAGGTCAAAGTCAGCTCTTACCGTTTCAACTAATAATGAAGCTACACGGTCCATAACACTTTCCTTCGTATATTTACTAAAGGAAGTGAAGTCAAAGTAAATCATAACGCCTGTTTCATTACGACGATTCATTGCATTTATTAATAATGCTTGTCGTCTTTCGAATTCTTGTCTTGTTAATAATTTTGATTCTCCAATGTATTGTTCTAACGTTCTCACACGTTCGGTTAATTCTTTATTTTCATGAATAACCTTCTTTAATAAATGAGTGGAGATATATACGATGAAGAAGTTCGCTGCCATTAGGAAGTGAGTAATAATGTATTCCCATTGTTCTGATGTACTCCATAAGTAAAGCCATGCTTGGTAGAATAGGTAGAACACCGAAATAATGGTTCCTAATATGAAGAAAACAAATGCAGTTTTATCAGCTAAAAATAGAAATAGTACATTAACAATTACATAGATAATTGTAAAAATGAGAGCATGCTCATATTGCGTTACATGTACAGTTGTAAAATAAAATAAAATTTGTAAAATCCACATAGAGAGGACTTTATAGAAGTTATCTTTCACAAAACTTTCCTCCTTAAAGATAATTCATGCAAGGATATTTGTAGTATGCGCAATTATTAAGAAATAGACCGGATGACTAGATTCTTTTGAAGAGAGCAACAACAAGTAGTATCCCTCTTTTGTAAGAAAAAATAAACAGACTTACTAATTATTGTATCATAATGTTTTTATATTTCGACATAAAGTATTTAATATATATCGAAAAAATAAGGAGCATAATAAAAAGCCCCCTCTTTAAAAAGAGGGGGTTTTGATTTATTTTATAGGAACATCATACCTGCAACTGCTGCATTTAAGAAGTTCGCTAGTGTACCAGCGATAACTGCTTTAATCCCTAATTGTGCAATTTGTTTACGGCGAGTAGGAGCTAGTGTTCCAGTCACACCTAACTGAATTGCGATAGAAGAGAAGTTTGCGAATCCACAGATTGCGAATGTTAAAATTAGATTTGTTTTGTCAGAGAACTCTGCCATGTGTGGTCCTAAGTTTGCGTATGCAACGAACTCGTTGATTGCAAGTTTTTGACCGATAAAGCTTGCTGCTTGTACAGCTTCACCAGGAGAAACCCCGATTAAGATTGCAAATGGTGATAGTAAGTAACCGAAGATTAAATCAAGGCTAAGTTTAATATCGAACCAAGAACCAACCCATCCTAATAAACCGTTTAATAAAGCGATTAATGCGATGAAAGCCATTAACATTGCTGCTACGTTAATAACAAGTTGCATACCTTCAGATGCACCACGTGCCGCTGCATCAATAACGTTTGCATCTTCACGTTCTGTAGAAAGCTCAACGTTATTATCTACTTTTTCTGTTTCTGGCATAATTAGTTTCGCAATTAATAAACTTGATGGAGCTGCCATAATTGCTGCTGCTAATAAGTGTTCTAACGGAATGCCCATTGCTGCATAGCCGACAAGAACTGATCCGGCAACAGCTGTCATACCGCTTACCATAATAGTGAAGAATTCACTATTTGTTAAACGTGCTAAGTAAGGTTTGATTAAGATTGGAGCTTCAGTTTGTCCTAAAAATACAGTTGTTACTGAGTTTAAACTTTCTGCTTTAGAAGTTCCAAGAAGTTTGCTTAATGCGCCACCAACGACACTAACAAATCTTTGCATAATACCGAAATGATATAAGATTGCTACTAATGAACTAATAAATACAATTGGAAGTAGTGCTTGAATAAAGAATACAAATCCCCAAGGGCCTTTTGCGTTGACTAAATCCCCAGCAACGAACTTAATTCCCTCGTAAGAAAAATTAATTAATCCTTGAACGCCATCTGCAGCGTGTTTTAAACCTGCTTTTCCGGCATCCCATCGTAATACGATAAATGAAAATGACATTTGTAATGCTAGCGCGATTAAAATCGTGCGCCAATTAATAGCTTTGCGGTTGGAAGATAGTAAGAAAGCAATTGCTAATACTCCAATCACGCCGCCAATTCCCCATAAAAGATTCATGCAGTGTATGCTCCTTCCTCATAGTAAAAAAAGTGTATAAACCAGTTGTCTATACGTTTACGAATATAACATCTTAAGTAACTTATCATAATGGACATCAGAGGTCAAACGTCTAACGAAAAGTTTAAATAAAAAGAAAATTCTTTAAAAAAACACATATAAAATGAATAGACATGAAATAGGTTATGTTTTTTATGTGAAAATATACATTATGATAACGTTATGGATCATTATTGTAGAATATAGTGTATGAAATAGAAAAATAGATACATTATTTTTTCAGAGAAATAGGTCATACACATTAAAAAGAGCCTTCTAGTAATCTAGAAGGCTCTAAAAATATAACTTAAGGTGCTTTCGTATAACCTAAGAAGTGCTTGCTCCAATAAGAGTTACTTAATGAAGCGATTGCTACACCTTTATCTCCAGCTTGGATAAATGATCCGCCCCCAAGGTAAATACCCATATGAGAAGGACCTGATTTATAAGTGTCTTTGAAATAAATTAAGTCGCCTGGTTGTGGATTTGAAGTTTGTGGTAGGCTACCCCAATATCCCGCAACACTTTGACGGCTAATGTTATGACCAAATTTCTTAAATACGTGGTAAATGTAACCACTACAGTCAACACCGTTAGCAGAAGTACCGCCCCAAACGTACGGTACACCTTGCATTCCTTTTGCATATGCAAGTATGGAAGAACTGTTACCGCTATTATTGCCTGTATTATTGTTGTTATTGTTTTGGTTGTTATTTTGGTTGTTGTTAGGCTTATTATCTACTGCGCCCCCAACTGGTGTTTTAGACAGGTAACGTGTTCCAATATAACCAGTTTGACCGTTGTAGTTAATTTTGCTCCATCCAGAGTTTTCAGAGATTACTTGAACTTTCTGTCCTTGTGGAAGTGCGCCTATGATTCTATAATTTGTACCTTCACCACTACGTACATTTAAAGCAGAAGCATTAATGTAGTAGTCACCAATTGCACCTTGATTAGGTTGTTCAGGTTGCTTTGGTTGCTCAGGAGTAGTAGTGCCACCTTTAACGAATTTCATGAATTCGCTACTAACGTAGCCTGTTTTTCCTTGATAGTTAACTTTAAACCAGCTACCTTCAGATCCAATTACGTTTAATGTCGTACCATTCAATACGCCACCAATTACGCTATGGTAAGTAGCAGGGCCTGTACGAACGCGTAGAGATGTTGCGTTAACAACGTAAGTGCCGCCAGTTTGAACAGTTACATTATTGTTTTGTTCTTGTTTGTTATCTTGGTTGTTTCCTTGTGCAACGTTGTCGTTAGAACCGCCTTTTGTTACGTAGTCTTTGCTTACGTAAGCAGTTTGTCCCGCATAGTTGATTTTGAACCAATCTTGCACTTCGCCAACAACTTGAACTACTTGTCCTTTTGTAACAGAACCTACAGTTGTATGAGAAGTACTAGGACCTGTACGAACACGAAGGGAAGATACATTTACTGTATAGTTTCCGCTTGCTGGTTTTACAGATTCTTGGTTGTTATTATTCGTATTGTTGTTTGAAGAACCTGCATTAGAAGAAACGCCAGATACGAATTCGCCACTTACGTAGCCAACTTGTCCATTATGGTTGATTTTCACCCAACCATTTTCTTGGCCAATTACGTTTAATGTTTGACCTGCATATACACGTCCAGAAACAGAACTAGAAGTGTTAGGAGCGGTACGTACACGTAATACATCGGCAGTAACTTTATTGTTTCCACCTGTTGTACTTACATTAGAATTGTTTGCTCCATTTTTTGATACAAATTCGCCACTAACAAAACCGGTTTGTCCATTAATGTTAATTTTGAACCAACCATTTTCTTCGCCAATCACGTTTAAGGATTGACCGTTATAAACGCGTGAGATGATGTCGTGAGAAGTACTTGATCCTGCACGAACATGTAATACGCTAGCGTTGACCGTATAAGATGAGCTGTTTGATGCAGAAGCTTGGACAGTTGTAGCAGCTTTTTGTGTATTTTGTTCTGGGGCAGCTTGAACACTATCAAGTGTAGGTGCTGCTCCTCCTGCTACAGACACTGCCGCAAGACCGGCAAGGTATTTTTTCATAATTTGTCGATTCCTTTCTGTCTGTAATGTAGTGAAGAAATATTTACCAACTGTTAAAAATTCTAAAGAGCATGTCGATTACTGTCAAGACTTATGCGGGAATCTGAATATGACAAAAAGATTACAAGAAAAAATCAAGGCATAAATCTATACCTTGATTTCCATTTAAATACATATATTGAATGTAGAAAGCATAGAAATTATTCGTGTTTAAGAAGATGACATATTGGATTGTAACAAGCTTTGAGAAAAGGATCTTTGTAGCATTTTAGTAATAGGGCCAACTTGACCATCTTGGATTGCCGTTCCATCAAGATGAGTCATCGGCAAAATTTCAATCGTCGTTCCTGTAAAGAAACATTCATCGGCTTGATAAACATCCCGAACGCTGAAAAGCTCTTCTTGTACAGGAATGCGAAGGGTTTTCGCTAAAGAAAGGACATATTGACGAATAATGCCATTTAAAATAAGGTGATTAGCTGGATGTGTGTAAAGGGTCCCGTTTTTGATTAGAAAGAAGTTAGAACAGCTGCCCTCAGTTACAGTACCATTTCGTACGAAAAGTGCCTCCTTACAACCTTTGCGCTCGGCTTTCGTAGCAGCTAATATATTTGGTAATAAATTTAATGATTTGATATCACAGCGTAGCCAGCGCGTATCTGGTTCTGATATAGCGCGTACACCATATTCAATCCATAATGCTGGTCTTTCTTTCTTTGTAATATAGGCATAGATTGTCGGAGGGACGTCATATGAGAATGTATGGGTACGAGCTTGTACACCACGAGATACTTGTAAATAAATAGTGCCATCTTCGTGGAAATTATTATTTTCAATTAGTTTATAAAGTAGGGTAATAAGTTCTGCTTTTGAGAAAGGGAGTGTTAATTCTATTTCTTCCATGGAGCGATATAATCTTGTGATGTGCGGATCTAATAAGTGAAAGTTTCCTTTGTATAGGCGAATAACCTCATAGACACCATCTCCAAACTGTAAGCCTCTTTCTTCAAGTTCTATGTAAGTTTTTTGTTTCGTTGTATCAATAACTGCATCATTCCAAAGTACAAATCTTTCATATGCCAATTTTCGTCCCATCCTTTCGTAAGTGCATAAGTAAAGTGAAACTTTAATTCATAAAAATCACTATAGTAATTTTTATGTGGGTAACTCTTTACATATGACGTATATGTATTTGTAAATGGTAGAGAAGTAGTGGTGATTTATAGCATTTTGTATATACAAATTCGAAAATAAGAAATAAGAATCCTGCTTTTAAATAAAAAAAAGCAACATTCTTATGGAATGCTGCACAAGGAGGGTAGCTATCTTTCATAGGGACATCGTCTTATTGAATGTTTTGTGTATGGAAACAAAACATTCAATAAGACGATTATAAGAAAGTAGAAATAAAACGATTTACATATTTCTTTAAGGGATCTTATTGCAGATGAGAGATAAGAAATATATAGAATCTCGTTTACATATTTTATTATAGAGATGTTTCATTAACTCTATGTGAATATTTGGTAAAGGTTATGTAATGTTAAAGTTAATGAATATAAGTGATTGTATGGAGAAATATAAAAAAAAGAGGCTGAGATTACTCAGCGCTCTTCTTTTCTTCTTTAATAGCTGTCTTTACTTCACCAGTTTTGGTCTTGTTGCTTTCAGAGAAGCGAAGTAAGTCACCTTCAATGATTTTGTCAGACATGTTCAACTCATTTTGGGCACGATCAATGAGTGGTTGAGATTCTTCTTTTGGTAATTGTACAACTTCGCCAGTATTACGATCGTAGAATGTACTGTTCGTGTACATGTACTTATCTGTAACGAAGCTACCGTCACGAAGAACAACAAATCCTTTATTTTCTGGTGAGAATACATCATGACCAAATTGAATTTGATTCGTAGAATCTACACCAAGTAAGTTTAGAATAGTTGGTTTAATGTCAATTTCACCAGTTGGTTTTGAAATTGTTTTACCTTCTTTTTGACCAGGAACGTGAATAAACATCGGTGTTTTTTGTAAGTTCATATGGTCAAATGCCGTAATTTCTTCTTTTCCTAAGAACTGTGCCATTGCACGGTTATGGTTTTCAGAAATACCATAGTGATCACCGTAGAATACGATAACTGAGTTGTCGTAAATACCTTCTGCTTTTAGACGCTCAATAAAGTGTTTCATTGCTTCGTCTAAATAGCGAGCAGTTACCATGTAACGGTCAAATACGCCATCACCAGAATTGTATTCATCGATTAATTTCGTACTTTCATCATAAGTGAATGGGTAATGGTTTGTTAAAGTAAGGAAGCGAGTATAGAACGGTTGCTTCACTTCTTTTAACATATCGATAGATTGATCGAAGTATTCGATATCTTTTAATCCCCAATTTAATTTTGTTTCTGGTGTAATCTTGTAGTCAAGTTCGTTGTAGTAACGATCATAACCAAGTGCCGGATACATAATGTTACGGTTCCAGAACGTTGCGTTGTTCGCGTGGAATACCGATGTGTGATATCCTTGCTCACGTAAAATTTCTGGAGTTGCTGTATATTCGTTATTACCATGTGTGAAGAATACAGCACCACGGTCTAGTGGATACATTGAAGTATCTACTAAGAATTCAGCGTCAGATGTTTTTCCTTGACCAGTTTGATGGAAGAAGTTATCAAAGTAATAACTTTCTTTCGTAAATTGGTTTAAGAATGGTGTAACTTCTTGTCCGTTAACTGTTGCACCAATTAAGAATGTTTGTAATGACTCAAGAGAGACGACAATTACGTTTTTCCCTTTTGCAGTACCAAACATATTTGGATCTGGTTTGCTTTGCGTTGTTTTTACGTAGTTCTCTGTTTCCTGTAATTTACTACCGTCAGCAAATGCTTTTTGTGAACTTGATTTTGCTTGTAAGCCAAGATCATATACTTGGTGTACATATAAACCTAAGTTTTTAACAAGCATAACGCGGTCGAATGAACGAGTTAATAGTTCTGGACGTTCAGCTTCTGCCAGTCCTAAGTTTGCGAAGAAAATAGCAATTGTTGACACGAAGTATAGGGAACGCATTGGGCGTGCTACACGTTCTGTCGGTGCAAAATTCTTCATCTTCTTCAATAAAATAAAGAATACGATAATATCAGCAAATGCAAGGATAATTTTGTAGTTAAACAATTCTTTTACACTAGAACCTAAACTTCCGAAGTTAGATGTTTGTCCTAGTACTGGTAAAGTAACGAAGTCATTGTAGAATCCGTAGAACATTACGTTACCAACAAGAACGATTGTTAAAACAAAACTAATTCCAAGTGCTATATAGTTACGTTTTTTCCCTTTTGCAAATAATGCAAGACCAACAAGCAGTAATGATGCTGCTAATGGGCTAAGGAATAAAATGAATTCTTGCATGAAAGATTCAAGTTTTAAATCAAAGCTTGTGCGTGTAATAAGGTATGTCTTCAACCATAAGGCTAAAGCTACGAATACAGTGAAACGCACATTTTGAAATTGTGATTTCAAGGTTTCTTTCATTCATTTCCACCCTTTCTCTATCAGGCTTGGTCGATTTTGGAGCGAAAAATGCTAAAATAAAAAATACATAGTTTTCTTGGCCATAATTAGAGGTTCTATATTCACCCATATACGACTATAACTATGCATACCCTTTTGGTTTCTTGTGTTGCTCATAAGCATAACGTCATTTCTGTATTATACAACAAAATTCATTTCTGAGAAACACTATAACATTTTACATTTTTTGTATGAGATTTGTCACTACCAGAGAAAACTTTAACATTCGTTTATATGTCCGTCAACTAGAAAATATAACAAAGGTAGAGCAGAATGTTAAGTGAAAGTGAAAATTTTCTTTGTTGAGAAATAAGAAATGACAATGGGTAAGTGGTTATCTAGAAACCTATTATATGAAGGGAAGTATGCAAAAATTAACGAACACTTGTTCTTTTTTAGTTTGTTTGTTACAATGAAAGTTCATTGATAGATTATGTGTAATTTTGATGAACTTTTACTGATAACATATTGTAGCTTATTTCTTTTAAAAAAATAGGGAGGCTTTTACATGGAACAAAAATTTTCAGTTGAAGCGTTTTGGAAGAAAGTAAAACATGTTGCAAAGCAAGCAGGGCAGTCGGTCATTTATGCAAGTTTATTATTGTTTTACGTTTTGCAGAAACCGGATGTTCCAAAACGAGTGAAAATTATTGTAATTGGGGCGCTTGCTTATTTTATTGCACCGATTGATGCGATTCCAGATTTCGTTGCTGGAATTGGTTATACGGATGATTTAGGGGCGTTAATGGCTGCACTATTACAAGCGTCGTTATACGTCAATGAAGATGTGAAAGATAAGGCACGAGTGAAGTTGGCAGAATGGTTTGGTTCGGATATAGACACATCCTTTATCGATCAGAAATTAGATCAATAGGTGAGAACTGTCATATGGTGACAGGGCGAACGTAAGCGAGGAAGTGCATTATGCCATCAGGAAGAACGCATACGAAAATAAACTTAATATCCCTTCCGGTTGTTTTGTTTCTGCTCTTTTCGTATGGATTAACAAATTTTGATTTTTTATTAACTTTTGCAATTGGCTTTTTAGTAGGTACTTCATTTTTAACGCCGGATTTGGATACGTATAGTAATGCGTATAATAAATGGGGATTCCTGCGTATATTTTGGTATCCGTATAAGAAGGTCATGCCGCATCGCTCCTTCTTTACACATACAATTATACTTGGTGATGTGATTCGTATTGCATACATGTTAATTGTATTTTCTCCGTTTTTATTCCTATTAAATGTAATCGCACTTGACGGGAATTTAATAGAAATTGCGGAGAAACATGAGGTTGAAATTGTAACGTTCGTAATGGGAATTGTCGTGGCAAGCACGCTTCACATTATAGCGGATAAAGTGAATACGCGCCGCAAGAAAATGATGAGAAAAAAGAAGAAACGCAGAAGATAAAAAAACCGTCCCAAAAGGTATTTTGGGACGGTTTTTCTTTTTAATCAAACGTTTGTTTAAAAAAGAAATTAAGCTTTCAGTACTTTAATGCCTTTCACAATGTTCCAAATGAAGTAGTATAAGCTGATGATTCCGCAAATACATAAGACAATCATTGCACCGATTCCAAGTGTTACATCTGCTTGATCAGATCCAAGCCCCATAATTCCTAAAATAGTTAAGCCGATGAATGTAGCGATACTTGGAATGATGTGTGTCCATAGAGCACGTTTTGCATGTGGTTTTGTTTCAGCATCGCCTACAATCCAAACGATAATAGGGAATAAGATAGGGGCAAATAGTACACTAAAGTATGATAAAGCAGCTAATATTTTGTTTCCGTTCATATATATCACCTCATGAATAATGTCTGTTGTTATACTATTATTATGCAATAGTTTTGGCAAGCTTTCTATCGATGAACATTACAGGAACGTGACGATTTTGTAAGATTTTTTGTTAAATGATAAAATTTTCAAAAAAATCTTTTTAAATGGAAATTGTTATGGTACAGTATAAATGAAAGTTATTGAAAACGTTTTCTTAAACGTTTTTTATTTTTAGACTGAAAGGTATGATGACCTGATAGTCTATTGATGAGGTTATTCTATTTAAAAGGGGATTCTTTAGGGGGAGAGAACAATGAACACATGGACACAAATTTATGATCCGTTCGGAAACATTTGGATTTCGGCAGCGGTCGCACTTATTCCGATTATCTTTTTTTTCTTAGCTTTAGCAGTTTTCCGCATGAAGGGGTATGTGGCAGGATTTATTACAGTTGTACTTACAATTTTAGTGGCGTTATTCGCTTATAAGATGCCGTTCACGATGGCGATGGCAGCGACTGGATATGGTTTCTTATACGGACTATGGCCAATTGCTTGGATTATCATTATGTCGGTATTTTTATATAAAATTTCTGTGAAAACAGGTCAATTCGATGTGATTCGTGCATCTGTATTATCCATTACGAATGACCATCGTTTACTCGTTATTTTAATCGGTTTTTCATTCGGAGCATTTTTAGAAGGGGCAGCAGGATTTGGTGCACCAGTAGCGATTACGGCAGCACTTCTTGCAGGGCTTGGATTAAATCCTTTATATGCAGCGGGTCTTTGTTTAATTGCAAATACGGCACCAGTAGCGTTCGGAGCGATGGGAATTCCGATTACCGTTGCTGGACAAGTAACAGGTATTGATCCACATAAAATCGGACAAATGGCTGGACATCAATTACCGTTCTTATCATTATTTGTTCCATTCTTTATCGTATTTTTAATGGACGGGTTGAAAGGGGTAAGACAAACGTGGCCTGCTTTACTTGTAGCAGGTAGCTCATTTGCAATTACACAGTTTATTACAGCGACATTTTTAGGGCCGGAACTTCCGGATATTACATCGGCACTTGTAAGTTTAGTTAGTTTGGCGCTGTTCTTAAAAGTATGGCAACCGAAAGAAATTTATCAATCCGGGCAAGCAAATAGTGAAGTAGCAGCAACAACGACAGCAGCATCGATGCCGAAATTAACGTTTGGAAAAGTAGTGAAGGCATGGTCTCCATTTATCGTATTAACGGTTATGGTAGTCATTTGGAGCCAAAGTTTCTTTAAAGCATTATTTGCTTCAGGAGGCGCGTTAGAAAGTCTTGTATTTAAGTTTGAAATTCCAGGATTGCACAATTTGGTAATGAAAGCAGAGCCAATCGTAAATAAACCGACGCCTTATGAGGCGATTTTGAAGCTTGATGTATTATCAGCAACTGGAACAGCGATTTTAATTGCTTGCATCATTTCCATGTTTATTTTGAAAATGAATGTAAAAGATGCAGTAGTGACATTTAAAGAAACGTTAAGCGAATTAAAAATGCCAATTCTATCTATTGGATTCGTATTAGGATTTGCATTTATCGCAAACTATTCTGGCCTATCTTCTACTTTAGCGTTAGCACTAGCAGGAACTGGCGGATTATTCCCGTTCTTCTCACCATTCCTAGGCTGGATTGGCGTATTCTTAACAGGTTCCGATACGTCAGCGAATGCATTATTCTCAAATCTACAAGCAATTACAGCACAACAAGTTGGCGTATCTGAAGTGCTTCTCGTTGCAGCAAATACAACGGGCGGTGTAACAGGTAAAATGATTTCTCCACAATCAATTGCGATTGCTTGTGCGGCAGTTGGACTTGCTGGAAAAGAATCAGATTTATTCCGCTTTACAGTGAAGCATAGTTTATTCTTCGTAATTATTGTTGGTATTATGACGTATGTACAGGCATATTATTTAACGTGGATGATTCCGTAAAAAGCAAAAGAATTAAACTTTGCATTTTTCAGATTATCGTGTATGATGGGAAAGTATTGAAAATTAAATCAGTGATAAACTAGGGGTGCCTAACGTATGCGTAGGCTGAGAGAGAAGCGCGTGATCTTCTTAACCCTTTGGACCTGATCTGGCTCGTACCAGCGTAGGGAAGTTAACGGCTTTACATAATGATGTCTTTTATGAGCCAGGTCCTTATTTTTTTATGGACCTGGCTCTTTTTATTTTGGCATACGCTGGCCATATCTCGTCCTTGTCACGAACAGGGGAGGCAACAAAGGTTATGAAACAATCTGTTTCAGCTGAGCAAATTGAATTGAAATCGAGTTTACCAGGGAGTAAGAAAGTATATGTGGATGGACCACGCGCAGGGATGAAAGTGCCGATGCGTGAGATTGAACAAAGCGAAACGAACGGCGTCTCAAATCCACCAATCCGTGTGTATGATACGAGCGGTCCTTATACGGATCCGGCGTATACAGTGGAGCTGGAAAAGGGGTTGCAGGCGCCGCGCCACTCTTGGATTCTAGAGCGCGGGGATGTAGAGGCATATGAAGGGCGCGAGGTGAAACCAGAGGATGACGGTGTGAAAGTGGCTTCGAAACATACACCTATTTTCCCGCAAATGGATCGCCAGCCGCTTAGAGCGAAGCAAGGTGCAAATGTTACGCAAATGCATTATGCGCGTAATGGCATTATTACGTCTGAGATGGAATACGTTGCGATTCGTGAAGGCGTAGAGCCTGAGTTTGTTCGTAAGGAAATTGCGGAAGGTCGCGCTATTTTACCAGCAAATATTAACCATCCGGAAGCAGAGCCGATGATTATTGGACGTAATTTCCACGTGAAGGTGAATGCAAATATCGGAAACTCTGCTGTATCTTCTTCTATTGCAGAAGAAGTAGAGAAGATGACGTGGGCTACTCGCTGGGGTGCAGATACGATTATGGATTTATCTACAGGTAAAAACATTCATACGACGCGTGAGTGGATTATTCGTAACGCGCCTGTACCAGTTGGAACTGTACCGATCTATCAAGCGCTTGAAAAGGTAAATGGAATTGCAGAAGATTTAACGTGGGAAGTGTATCGTGATACGTTAATTGAACAAGCGGAGCAAGGCGTGGATTACTTTACGATTCACGCTGGTGTATTACTTCGTTACATTCCAATTACGGCAAAGCGTACGACAGGTATCGTTTCGCGTGGTGGTTCGATTATGGCGCAGTGGTGTTTATTCCATCATAAAGAAAACTTCCTATATACTCATTTTGAAGAGATTTGTGAAATTATGAAGCAGTACGATGTTTCGTTCTCTCTTGGAGATGGATTACGTCCAGGTTCGATTGCAGATGCAAATGACGAGGCACAATTCTCTGAGCTTGAAACACTTGGTGAATTAACGAAAATTGCTTGGAAACATGATGTGCAAGTGATGATTGAAGGACCTGGACATGTACCGATGCATTTAATTAAAGAGAACATGGAAAAAGAGCTTGATATTTGTCAAGGTGCGCCGTTCTATACACTTGGGCCGTTAACGACAGATATTGCACCAGGTTATGACCATATTACATCGGCGATTGGAGCTGCGATGATTGGCTGGTTTGGAACGGCGATGCTTTGTTATGTAACGCCGAAAGAACATTTAGGATTGCCAAATAAAGATGATGTTCGCACGGGGGTTATTACGTACAAGATCGCTGCACATGCAGCTGATCTTGCGAAAGGGCACAAAACGGCTCATCAGCGTGATGATGCACTTTCAAAAGCTCGTTTTGAATTCCGTTGGCGCGATCAATTTAATTTATCTTTAGATCCTGAGCGTGCGATGGAGTATCACGATGAAACATTGCCAGCAGAAGGCGCGAAAACGGCTCATTTCTGTTCCATGTGTGGACCGAAGTTTTGTAGTATGAGAATTTCACATGATATTCGTGAATATGCGAAAGAAAATGATTTAGAAACGACAGAAGCAATTGAAAAAGGGATGAAAGAGAAAGCGAAAGAATTTAAAGACACTGGTAGTCATTTATACCAATAACACGTTACACCTCTTTACTTGATTGATCACACTGTAGTACCTAACTTAAATATAGAAGAAGCCCCCTTTGTTAAGACGGTAGCAAAAGGGGCTTCTGTCGTTTATAGGGTGAAGAAGAGGTGTACCCAGTAGTATAAGAGGAATAATGTGACGACTGTTGTGAGAGGAATAACGATAAGGGATACACTTAAATAGTCTTTCCATTTTACTTTAATTTTGTTTTGTTTCAGTATATACATCCAAATGAGGGAAGCTAGCGTACCGATTGGTAATAATAGTGAACCGATGTCACTACCAATAATATTTGCGAGGTAGATAGTTTTTAATGTGACTGGGTCTAGTCCCATTTCTGTTAATGTGATTGTACCAATCATAAGTGCAGGGTGGTTATTGAAGACGTTAGAGAGGAGGGAAACGAGCCCGCCCATCGTAAAGCTAGCATAGAGTAGATGTTGACTTACAACTGGTTCAAGCCAATTTACAAGTGCTGTTGTTAACCCTGCGTTGTGAAGCCCGTAAATAATGACGTACATAGAGAAGGCGAAAATTAAAATGTGCCACGGTGTCTTTTTCAAAATGTCGACAGGATTTGTTCGTAAGTAGTACCATCTCCAGATGAGAAGAACGAGTGAGCCGAGTACTGCAACAATTTCAATTGGAATAGATAAGAAGGATGCGACGAATAGAAGACAGCGCATAAGGAATACGAAGCCTAATACTTTCAACATAAATCTTGTCCGTTTTTGTTTCGTATCAACAGAATTTTTTCCTTTTAACGGATGGAAGTTTTTTGTGAAGAATATTTCTTCGATATCATATGAAGAAACAGGTAATCTTTCTGGTAGTTTTTTCTTTAAAACTGTGTACATAAGCCATGACATAAATAATAGTCCTAATGTTGCAGGTACAAACATCATAGCAGTATGCATATAAAGAGTCATATTCACGATATTTAATGCGATTAAGTTTACGATATTACTTACACCAATTGGTGCACTAGATGCAGTAGCAATTAAAGCCCCGCTTAACAAATAAGGAATTTGTTGATGTGGTTTTAATCGAAGGTTTTTTAGAAGAAGAATTAAAATTGGAGTTGTAATTAAAATACTACCGTCGTTATTAAATAAAAGAGTCATAAGAAAACATAATAATTGAATATACCAGTATAAACGGCGACCAGAGCCTTTTGCTAAATTTGCAAGTTTCGCTGCGGACCAGTGGAAGAAGCCGAAGCTTTCTAATATAACCGCCATAACGATGGTCGCTAATATTGTTATGGAGGCACCGCCAATTTTACTGATAATGTCCATGACGTCTGGTTTTGATACAAGTCCAGTAATCAGGATAATGCCAGCACCAATTGCTGCTGGCCATGCCTCATTTAAACCACGAGGCCGCCAAAAGATAACAATCATCGTAAAGAAGAATACAATAATAGTAATCCATATTTCAATGCTCATATTTTACCTACCTTTCTACTTTTCCTTAAACCAATGTAGCTTGTCTCAAGGTCTGTATTGGTAGTATATTCAGCAAAAAATAAGAGGAACTAGACGTATAATGGAATAAAGCGAATATGTGTTTTTCAAGCTAAAGGACAAGTGTCATGAATAGTGAAGTAACTATTGTGATAGGAGTCTATAAATTTGTGGGGCGGTAGGATAGTAAATGAAATTTATATAGGCAATCATTGAAATATATCAGCGTAACTCAAAATATATCAGCGATTATTGAAGTATATCGGCGTAACTCAAAATATATCAGCGATTTTTCAAATATATCAATTTACCGCCAAAACATGACAAAAGGAGTCCGTCCCAAAATACCTTTTGGAACAGACTCCACTATATTATTTTTCCTTCAAAAAAGTTCGATCCTTCAAGAATAGATTCCAGAAGAAAATAAATCCTGGTAATAAAATTGCAATTCCAATTGCATATAAAATAAGCAATGCATAGAATGTTTCGACCGTTGTAAAGCTTGTAAATACAGTTACATCAGGATAAATAATATACGGTAAATGCGCCACGCCGTACGCGTAACTTGCAAATGCATATTGAGCGACGATTGCTAAAACGGCAATACGAGGGTATCCTAGTGTGTCATACTTCTTGTTGGTCCACCAAAGAGAAGAGTACCCGATAACGAATAAAATGATAGAAACTGTAAACCATGGGAATTGCTTTATTAGTCCTTGCATAAGCCAGTGTGTTTCCGGATCCATTACAACGAGGGCGATAATCGCCGTAACGAGCGTTGCAGGACCAAGGATGATCGCGTTTCTTCTATAAATTTTATATGCATCTTCTGAACCTTGTTCTCTCGCAAAATCAGCAAGAAAGAGAGAGGATAGAAATAGTTCCGAAGTTAGGCCGAAGAGCATATAACAATAAATAACAGGACTAGAAAGAAGTTTTCCATACAGGAGTACTTCTTTTCCTTCAGACATTGTAATATAGGCACCTTCTGTAACGGGTAAAACGGTAATTAATAGGGCTGGAATTAAGAGCCCTGTAATCCCTGAAATAATACGAAGAAGGTGTTGGTACTTCGGCAGAGAATAAGCAAATACCATAAATGTACTGCGAATTGCCACGAGTATTAAAATTAACATAACGGGTACGAACATTACTGTTGCAAGGGTAAAGGCTGCTTTAGGAAAAAAACCAAGGAATGCGACAACGACAAAGACAAGAAACGTATTTGTTACTTCCCAAGTTGGTGATAAGTATCGATTGGCAAGCTTGGCAGCGAGCGTTGGATGTTTTGCGTATACCATACCCCAAAAACCTGCTCCAAAATCGATGGACCCTAATATACTGTATACGAAAATAAGAGCCCATAAGATGATGATTGCAATACTTTCCTCATGCACGAGAATCGCCTCCTTCGTGATGTAAATCATTTGTAAGCGGATGTTTCTTAAAGAATGTCCGTAGCACAAAAACAGTTAAAATACCGAGTCCAATATATAAAATGATGAATAGAATAAATAAAGGACCGACGAAATCAGCGCGTGTAGAAGCGTCGACTGTACGTTGCATACCATAAATGGTCCACGGTTGACGACCACTACAACTGAAAATCCATCCGAATTCAATACCGAGCATCATAACTGGTCCACATGCAGCAGCTCCCCAGAGAAGCCACTTCGGTAATTCTGTTCCTTTTTTTCGGTAAACAAAGTACCAATATAAGAGGGCGATGGCTGCAACTGCAAAGGTAAAGGCAGCGGTGCCGACCATTAAATTGAATAGTGTATGTGTGTAAAATGGTGGCCATGTTTCTTGTGGGAATTCTTTTAGCCCTTTTACGACGGTGCTAGGGTCTAGTCCCACTAGTAGGCTAAGCATGTTCGGAATTTCTAGTGCATAGTTTAGTTCAAGTGTGCTAGGATCTACAACTCCGCCAATTGATAACGGTGCATGTGATGTCGTTTCAAATAAAGCTTCAGCAGATGCAAGTTTTTCAGGAGAATGTTTATGTAAGGCAATTGCCGATTCGTGTCCCGAAAGCCACATTGTAGCACCTGTAATAAATGTCACAACGAGTCCTAACAGTAGCCCTTTTTTATGATAAGCAATTTCGCGTTTACTTAAATTCTTCTTTAATAATTTAAATCCAGCGATAGAGGCAATGACGGCAGCTCCAGTTGCGTAGGCAGTAATAACAACATGAAATGCGCTTGTGCCAAAACTCGGATTAAAGAAAGCTTTCCACGGATCAACGTTAAAAACTGATCCGTCTGGCCCCATTGAAAAACCCGCGGGTGTATTCATCCATGTATTTGCTGATGTAATAAGCACGGCGGATGCCGTGGCACCAATCATGACGAAGAATAGCGAGATTAATCTCATGAATGGAGGTAGTTTGTCAGCTGCATATACATAAATGGACATGAACAAAGCTTCTAAAAAGAAGGCGAAAATCTCAATTTGAAAAGGAACAGAAATAACCTGACCAACAATTTTGGCAAAACCAGGCCAAAGAAGTGAGATTTGCACACCAACAATTGTTCCAGTTGGAATTGCTACACCGAGAAGGATGGCAAATGCTTTTGTCCATCTTTTCGCCATAATGGCGTAGTCGGAATCTTTCTTCCAGTGAAAGAGTATTTCACTTATAAAAATCATCAATGAAAGCCCGACACCAAGTGTTGCAAAGATAATGTGGAATGCTAGTGAAGAACCAAAAAATGCTCTTGCTAATGTTACCGTATCCATATGTAAACTCCTCTTCTTTTTTGCCATTATTTTCTGATTGAATTGGAAGATTTATTCAAAAAAACTACCAAAAATATATATGTATTTAAAAAGTGGATATGGTAATATAATGTTTGAATATTCTAAATAGAAAGAAGTTAATGTTTGATAATATTTTGTTTGTTTTTTGGGGAGGAATATTTTATAATCTTTTATGCGAACATAAGTTCTGTTTTCGAGATGGAGAAGTTTATGTGAAATGGAGAGGATGTTTTATGTATCCTGAAGTCATTAAAAAGATGGCATTTTCAAAAGAGCATAGAGATTTATTATTGAAGCTGTATAATAAAGAGATTACGCGTCGTGAGTATGATCGACTCGTGGAATCGCTATATAGACCTTCTAAAGAGGCTTGTGAGGGATAGAGGTACGGGAGACAATCTAATAGATTGTCTTTTTTAATTTTACGTATGTTCTGGTAAAATTAAGGCTAGCCTTATTAGGGAGGTGAAAAGATTGCGGAAACGTTTATATATAGGGATTGGAGTTATTCTCTTAATCGCTTTAGGTGGAATTGTATTTTGGTCAGCTTTGCAAGGAAACCGTACGGAACATTTTATTTTAAGACATATGGTGAATGAAAATGGGACGCTTGCTACCTATCGTTTAGGGGATACAAAGGCAGGAACGGGTGAAGCGAAGGGCCGTGAAGCTTTATCAGAATCGGCAGGACTGTGGCTACAATATACATTGGATAAAGACGATCAAGCGTTATTCGATGAACAAGTTAAGGTTATTCAAAATAACTTTGTACATAAGGATCAAATTGTTTTATGGAAAATCTCTGAAAAGGGAGAAATGCAGTCAGCTACAAATGCTCTTATCGATGATCTTCGTATTATAGAACAGTTATATCGCGCTTATGAGATGTACAAGGAAGAGCGTTATAAAAACTTGGCAGATCAATTGAGTGATGCTGTAATTCGTTATAATAAGAAAGGTAATTATTATGTTGATTATTATGATGCAGATGCAAGGAAACAAAATGATTTTGCAACAACGTCATATATAAATCCGCGCGCATTCTCCTATATGAAAAAGTATGGCAAAGTTTCTGATCAGCAATATCAGGAAGTCGTTCAATTTTTAGCGGATTATCCAAGGCGTGGATGGGCATTCCCGAAAGAGTATAAAGCAGATGGTACATTTACGTACGATAAAGAAGTGAATCTTATTGATCAATCATACGTTGCGTATCATCGTAGCTTAGGTGGTCTTTCATCCGATGCTTATATGGAATTTATAAAGAAGAAATTTCAGGAGGATGGAAAGTTATATGGTCGTTACAATTTAGAAACGGGAAAACAAACTGTGAAGTATGAATCGCCAGCCGCTTACGGATTAACGATTTTGTACGTACTACAAACAGGTGATACGAAGTTTGCGAAGGAATTGTATGATCATATGTCCACATTCCGAAATGATAACGTATTTAGTAGATATTACGGTGGATACGTAACAGGCGAAAATAATAATACGCATATTTTTGATAATGTTTTGCCGCTTTTAGCTGAAATAGAATTAGAGAAGAGTGAAAAATAAAAGGTGCCACCCTACGGGGATGGCATCTTTTATTTTTTGATATCATTTTACGTCCTAATATTGGAGAAGTAATCAATCACGAATTCACGGAATTGCTGAGCGGTTTTCGATAAGTAACGTTTTTTTGACCAGCTTAAGCCAATCGTTCGCTTACAAATGGGTTCAATAATACGTAACTTATTTAATGCTAAAGTAGAGTTTTTTAATAAAGTTAAACTTGGGACAAAAGCGATGCCGAGGCCTTGCTTAATAAGGTCGCTAATCACGGTTGGTTCATCTACTTCAAAAGCGATATGTGGAGTGAAGCCAGCTTCTTCACAAAATTCATCTGTTAAGTGCCGAAATCCATAACCAGTGTTCATACTAATAAACGGTTCGTCCTTTACTTCATGCAGATATACACTTTCACGTTCTGATAAACGGTGGCCTGAAGGGACGACTAAGAAAATTTCTTCTGTAATCAGTGGTTCCCAAATAATCTCCTCGCCTTCAATTGGCACAGAAGAAATGCAAAAGTCAATTTCTATATTATCTAGTTGTCGTTTCATAGAAGGAGTAGATGCGAGAAACTGTTGGAATCTAACATTAGGGTGTTCTAGTAAAAAAGAACCGAGTAGTTCTGGTAATATTCTTGGAATAGAAACGGCCAGTGTAATAGAGCTTTGTTGTAAGTCAGCTAAATCTTTAATTTCTCGTTCGCCTTCACTTAATTCATGAAAAATGCGCTCTACTCGTTTTAAGAATACTTTCCCGAAAGAGTTTAATGTAATTTGTCGACCTTGGCGATCAAATAACGGGACGCCTAAGTCTTTTTCTAGTCTAGCAATTGTTTTGCTGAGCGAAGGCTGTGCGATATGCAATTCTTCAGCGGCTTTTGTCATATGCTCTAATCGTGCGACTGTTTGAAAGTATTTTAGTTGAAGAAGTTCCATTTTGATGCTCCTTTCTATAGACTAAAAGGAATGAATTGATAATTAAAGATGTATTATACAGTATGGAAAGTGGCGTGTATAGTAAATCTGTTAAACCATTCTAATGGTGTTAAATTAGGAGAAGGAGTATGTTTCATGAAAGGAATTCAACTTATATTTAAAGATTGGAAAGCGATGTGGCACCATAAACATGGACGTATCGCTTTAATTTTTTTATTGATCGTTCCTTTAATTTATTCAGGATTCTTTTTAGCTGGATATTGGGATCCATATGGAAAATTAGATAAATTACCTGTTGCGATTGTAAATTTAGATAAGGGTGCTGCGATGGATGAGAAAACAATTCATGCAGGAGACGATTTTGTAAAAAATTTAAAAGAGAATAAGGAACTAGCTTTTCATTTCGTATCAGAAAAAAATGCTGATGAAGGGCTAAAAGAAGATAAGTATTATATGGTTGTTACGATTCCAGAGGATTTCTCTAAAAAGGTAAGCACACTTATGGATGAGAAACCAGAACCAGCGCAGCTGCAGTACAAAGTAAATCCAGGTAAAAACTTTGTAGCAGCGCAAATTGGAACGACTGCTGTTGAAAATATGAAAACAAAAATCTCAAATAGTATTACGAAATCTTATACAGAAGGTGTCTTTTCAAAGTTTCAAGACTTAGCACAGGGGTTGAGTGATGCAAGTGATGGAGCTGGAAAGTTACATGAAGGAACGACAGATGCAAAAAATGGGACAAATCAGCTTGCAGATGGTATTAAGCGTTTAAGTGACGGGACATCAAAAGTGAAAGAGGGAAGTGAAAAACTTGCTTCTAGCCAATCAGCTTTAACTGGCGGAGCCAATGAGCTGAGTCAAGGAGCAACCTCGCTTCATAGCGGTATGGAGTTACTAGCACAAGGTGAAAAAACTTTACAATCAGGGGTTAGTGAATTAAGTGCTGGTACAAATGAATGGTTGAACGGAAGTGAGAAACTTGCTGAAGGGCAAGTGAAAGCGGACAATGCAGCAAATAGTGTAAAACAGCAATTAGAAGAGTACGTGAAAAGTCATCCAGAAGTGCAGCAAGATCCTGCTTTTCAAAAGATTATCGCTACTTCTAATGGATTAGCTCAAGCAACAAACACTTTAAATACTAGCCAGCAACAATTGACACAAGGTGCGCAGAAGCTTGCGGATGGTCAGCATAAGATTGAAGAAGGTATGCATACATTCGGAGTTAAGTTAAATGAAGCTACTGCTGGAACGAAAAAGATAGCAGATGGTGCTTCGAATTTAGCTGATGGATTTACGAAATGGGGAAATGGATTTACATCATTACAAGAAGGTGTAAATCACCTTGCGAGTGGCGGAACAGAGCTGAATCATGGTGCTGATAAGTTAACGAACGGACTTGTTAAACTTGACGATGGTGCGAAAGAACTTTCTACGAAATTAGGAGAGGGCGCAGAGAAGATAGCAGATGTTCGAAATGATGATGCACGCAATACGATGTTCTCAGAGCCAGTACAATTAGTGAAGTCAACAGTTTCTGACGTACCTAACTACGGTTCAGGTATTGCGCCATATTTCTTATCCCTTGCATTTTATGTTGGCGGAATTATGGCATCGAATATTTTACCGCTTGGCCGTAGACAAAATATGAAAGTAAGCGGAACGGTACATTTTATTAATAAACTAGGATTGGTATATTTAATTGGACTTATTCAAGCATTACTTGTTGATGTGGTTGTGCTAGGAGTTATGAAATTAGAAGTTGCAAGTGTGCCACTCTTTGTTTTATCAAGTATCGTTATTTCCTTTACGTTCATGACGTTTATTCTTATGTTAGTAACGGTGTTTGGTCTTGTTGGAAAGTTCTTAGCGGTAACGCTTCTCGTCTTGCAATTAGCGACGAGCGGGGGGACTTTCCCAGGAGAATTAAATATAGCTGTTCTTAGCAAAATTGGACAATTTCTTCCAATGTCCCATTCTCTTAGAGGGCTACAAGATGTGATTTCTTTAGGAGATTGGTCTCAATTACAAATACAAATTTTAATATTGTTATGCTATCTCGTTGTTGCTGGCGGAATTGCTTGGATCACGAGTCATATACAACATAAGGAAACGAATGTAGAACAAGTTTCTTAAAATGAAAGAAGCTATCCGTTTTTTCGGATAGCTTCTTTTTTATTTGCGTTGCATTACTGCAAAGTAATTGTTTTCATTATCAGCAAAGTTGAATGCTCTGCCTGTAGGTAAATCTACAACTTGTCCAACTGTAACGTTTTTCTCAGAAAGATCTTTATACAGTTGATCTAAGTTATTAGAGAAGAACATAAGTGAAGGCGTATGTAAGTTTAATTCAGGTTGCATCTTCGCAATTAACGCTTTATCGTGAAGGACGATGCTTGTGCCTCCTCCTTTCGTTGGTGCAATTTCAATCCAGCGAAAGCCTTGTCCGTTATTTTCTTCCGCAATAATTTGGAATCCTACTGTCTCAGTCCAAAATTGTACTGCTTCATCTTGATTATTTACATATAACATAATTTGTCCAATTTGATTAATCATAGGTGTGTCCTACTTTCTTTTCTTGTATGGAATTCTATTATATCAAAGATATGGTTTGAATACCTTTTCGTGATTTTTCCGAAGTACAATCTTAGCCCATTTCACATTTTGCGTAGGAGAAGGTCCTGTAATCCACGTATGAAGTGGTAGTGTACTGCAAATGACCATTGCTGAAATTGAGGTTGTGGCCGTTATTATAAATAATAATAGGCTATATAATATTGTGTTTTCTTGCAGTATGAATAAAGAAAGAAATTTTGTACATAGTTGCAAGAAGAAAAAGTGAGCTAAATAAGCACCATACGTGTAATTCCCGATAAATCGTAAAGCTTTATATAAGAAACCGCGTCGCTGTACGATTGTAATAGACAGCACGTAAAGTATAATAATTTCGCATACGATATATAAAAACATAGACGGTTTTAAATAAGTCGAAACGGTTAAATGAATCGAATTTGCTCCGTAAAAACTAAATAACTCATAATTGATGAATAGAAATAAGACGAAAAATAACATTGTTATAAGCGGGATATGTTTCATGACAAATGTACGCCACGCTTTTAGTGCGACAGCAGCAATTCCCCCCATGACGAAATAGAATGAGTAGAAGAAGAAGGAACGGTCTGTATAATGTAAAATGGTTGAGCTAGTCAATTTCTCTCCATTAAAAATGTAGTGAGAAGAATACCACATTAAGAGAAAATATAGAGAAGCAAAGATGGTCATATATTTATATATGTCTTTTTTATTTTCTGTTCGTTTTTGAAACCAATAAAATAGTGTACATAGTAAAGGGAACAATAAGTGAATTTGGAACATCATAATCACGTACCAAAGATGGGGTGCGGCTGTTCCGAGTAATAAACTTTTTATTCCGCTTTGTAGTGTAATCATATCGTTTGTTGTTAATAAGTAAAGAATAGACCAGAAGAAATAAGGAATGAGTAAATGTGCGGCTTTTTCAGAAATGTATTCTTTGTATACTAATTGCTTTGTATAGTGACGAATTAAGTGAAAGCCGACGATAAATATGAATGCAGGTGCTGAAAATTTTGCGAGATTAAATAGCATACCCATAATGAGGGATTGCTCAAGTAAAACATGTCCTTGATTCATTGTATATAATAACGAACTTTGCAAAACGACAGCGAGGAATGCAATGCTTTGCAAAACTTTAAATTCTGGTGCGCTTTGAGTCATCATGTCCATCTCCTTTTCCATACATGATTATAGTACGGAGAATGGATAATGAGTGTGGAATATTTGTGAAGATTGTAACAAATTTGTGGCGGAGTGGGTTATTTCGATACATCTATCACAATAAAAAAAGAGGATGCTCTAAACGAGCATCCTCTTTCCATCTATTAAGCAAATTTGTTTTTGATCCAGTTCTTACCTTCTACAAGGCGAGCTGTCATTACGGCACAAGCGTTATCTGCTGTTACGTTTAACATCGTTGCAGGTGGATCAATGATTGTACTAATTGCTGCGATAATTGGCAGTGCTTCTGGCGGGAAGCCGTATAGAGAAACGATTAACATTTCACCAATCATACCACCGCCTGGAATAGCACCCATTACTGTTCCTACTAATAGAGAAACAACAAGTGCGATTGCTAATGTTTTCGGTCCTTCGAATTCCATGTTGAAAATACCAAATAAGAAAGCAATTTTTAGTACGCCGCCTAAAACAGATCCATCTTTATGAAGTGTAGATCCAAGAAGGACAACTGTTTCACGAACGTCAGACGAGATACCCATTTTCTTCGTTGCTTCCAAGTTTGCTGGAATACTAGCAGCACTACTACAAGTTGCAAGTGATGTAACTGTAGGAGAGACCATGTTCTTCCAAAATACTTGTACACCTTGCTTACGGCCTGCAAGGTATGCATAGAACGTGAAGAATACAAAGAAGTAAATGAGAGACGCTGGATAGTATACCATTGCTGCTCGGAAGTAAGTTCCGAGAAGTTGTGGTCCGAATTCACCAACTAACGCTGCGAAGTAAGCAGCAAGTCCGATTGGAGCGTAGTACATAATGAAAGATACGACTTTCATTGAAATCTCTGCACCAGCTTGTAAGAATGTAGCGAATGGTTTTCCTTTTTCACCAACTGCTGAAGTTGCAACTCCCATTAAGATAGAGAAGAAAATAAGAGCTAACATATTTTCACGAGATAGTAACTTCGAGAAGTCAGATACTGTTAGAATACCGACGATTTGATCTGCAACACTAACTGCTTTTTCAGCTTTGTCAGGTTGTGTTAGTTCTAATACAACACCTTGTGCTGGCGGGAATACTTTCACGACAATAATCATAAAAATAGCAGCTAAAATACTTGTAAATAAGAAAGTCCCAGCCATACTAGACATAATTTTACCGAAACGTTTTAATCCATCCATATTAGCAATAGATGACGCGATGCTAAAGAACACTAGAGGTACAACAATCGTAAACATTAAGTTTAAGAAAATGTCACCAAGCGGCTTTAAAGCAACTGCATCGGCACCCATGAAATAACCAATGAAACCACCAATTAGGATAGAAGATAATAAAATAAGTGGAAAGCGATATGCCTTCATAAATATATCCTCCTATCAATTAAAAAAATCATACTGAATTATTATAGCGAGTTAGAGTCCTCTTTACTAGGAGAATAGTGATAGATGGAATAGCGTGAAAACCGAGAAATTTTTGTTTTTAAGCTCGGCATACAGCAGGAAATCTAGACATATATATTTGTAACCTAGTGGTGGCAACGGATGCACCGTAACTTAGGTTTGGAAAAAGGGGGAGGGAAAAGGGATGAATATTTTACTTTGCTGTGCAGCGGGAATGTCTTCCAGTTTGATTGTTACAAAAATGGAGAAAGCAGCAGAGGCAAGAGGGATAGAGGTAAAGATTTGGGCTGTATCAGGTTCTGAAGTAAATAGTCACATAGATGAAGCTGATGTACTTTTACTTGGACCGCAAGTACGTTATTTATTACCAAAAATGAAAGAGTTATGTAAGGAGAAGGGAGTACCTGTGGATGTCATTCAATCCGTCCATTACGGGCTTTGTAATGGAGAAGCTATCTTACAAGCAGCTTTGTCAATGAAACCATGAGGAGAGTGGGATAGATGATACGGTTTTTAGAGAAATATGTAATGCCAGTAGCAGGAAAGGTTGCAGAACAGAGGCATTTGCAAGCAATTCGTGATGGAATTATTTTGACGATGCCGTTCTTAATTATTGGATCATTTTTCCTTATCATTAGTGCGCTACCAATACCAGGGTATAATGATTTTATGGCAGGGTTGTTTGGGGAGAATTGGCAGAGGGCTTTGGGGTATCCAGTTAGTGCAACTTTTAATATAATGGCTTTAATAGCTGTTTTTGGAATCGCTTACAGGCTTGGAGAATATTATAAAGTGGATGCTTTAGCATCCGGGGCATTGTCGCTTGTGACGTTTTTACTTGCAACTCCCTTTCAAGTTGCATATATCATACCAAGCACGAAGGAAAGTATAATTGTAGACGGAGCAATCCCAGCTGCATTAATGGGAAGTCAAGGGCTGTTTGTGGCGATGATTATTGCAATCATATCTACTGAAATTTACCGATTTATTGTGCAGAAAAAGATGATTATAAAAATGCCTGAGACAGTTCCACCAGCAGTAACGCGTTCATTTGCAGCACTTATTCCGGGATTTATTGTTGTGACAGTTGTTTGGATCATTAGACTGATTTTTGAACAAACGACTTTCGGTAGTATTCATAATGTTGTAGGGAAGTTGTTGCAAGAGCCGCTTAGTGTACTGGGAGCTAGTCTTTGGGGTGCAGTAATTGCAGTTATCATTGTCCATGTTCTTTGGGCATGCGGAATTCATGGTGCTGCAATTGTTGGTGGTGTAATGAGCCCAATTTGGTTATCGTTAATGGATCAAAACCGAGTTGCTTTTCAAGCGGGTCAAGATGTACCGAATACGATTACCGCACAGTTTTTTGATTTATGGATTTATATGGGCGGCTCAGGTGCAACACTAGCTTTAGTTGTCGGAATGTTATTGTTTGCGCGAAGTCAGCAATTAAAAAGTATAGGTCGATTGTCGATTGCACCTGGTATTTTTAATATTAATGAAATGGTGACTTTCGGTATGCCAATTGTCATGAATCCACTTTTACTTATTCCATTTATAGTAGTTCCTGTTGTATTAACGATTGTTTCTTACTTTGCGATGGAATGGGGGCTAGTTGCCCGTCCGAGCGGAGCTGCTGTACCTTGGACGACACCGATTCTGTTTAGTGGATATTTGGGATCAGGTGGAAAAATTTCAGGTGTTATTTTGCAACTCGTTAACTTTGCACTAGCATTCTTCATTTATTTACCGTTCTTAAAAATATGGGATAAACAAAAGTTAGCGGAAGAAAAGGGGGAGTAAAGAACTAAAATGGATACGATAGAAACGAAGGCTTTTCACTTAATTTTGCATGGGGGAAATGCGAGAAGTTGTTCAATGGAAGCAATTGATTGCGCAAAGCGTGGAGAATTTACAGAAGCAGAAGCAAAATTACAAGAAGCGTTAGAGGAATTAAAAGAGGCGCACCGTGTACAAACGGAGCTCATACAGAAAGAAGCGGGTGGTGAAAAGACCGAAGTTACCCTTCTGATGGTGCACGCGCAAGATCATTTAATGAATGCAATTACGGTGAAGGAATTAGCGAGTGAATTTGTAGAATTATATAGGAAGATGTCAGTATCGGAATGAACCTTGCGTATGCAAGGTTTTTTTATCCCGCATTAACGGGCAGTAAAACTCCCACCTCAAAATGTGGCTGGAGCAAGGAAGTTAGGAGGGAGCTTAACTGCCCGTAAAGGCCCGATTGGTTCAACTAATAATTAGTGGGGGATGAACAAAACCCCCACTAATTAAAGTTTCACTTTATGTATGTGTCTGTACCATCAGTGGAGTGTTCGTTCCACTGATGGTATTTACAATCCTCCTTTTTACAAATGAGTAAGAGTGATATTTAATCGGTAGTAACAATTTCTCCTATACCACGAATTAGTTTCTTTATATGCATCTCATTTGGTTTTAATAAACTTACGATATAATCAATCGCTATTTGCGGTTCAACGGTCGTACCACAAGTATAACAGTCAATGGCTGCAAAGTTTTTTTCTGGATAAGTGTGAATAGAAAGGTGGCTTTCTGATAATAAAACTAAAACAGTAACACCATGCGGATTGAATTCTTTTGTACTTACGTTTAAAACATGGGCACCAGAGCGATCGGCAGCGTTAACTAGATGATATTCTAAAAAGTGAATATCATCTAATAGGGAAAAATCCACTCCCCATAAATCTACTATTATATGCTTACCGAAAGTAGAATAGTTCATATGCTTATCTCCCTTAGCTAAAATCTCATCAAAATTTCATTTCTTGTTGATAGCAAAGATGCAGGGTAAGGTCAGATTCTAAATTTAAAACGGCATTATTACGGTGATCTAAATGTTCTTCTTTAAATTGAAATAAAGGAAAAAGAAGAGAAGGTAATGTTCGAGGAGTTGGTACTACGTATAATTGTTCAATTTGATTGAGTACATGTGAGGAGTTAGCGGCAATGTGATATCCCCAGTCAGTTCCGAAAGAAGGAACAATTATATGGTAATTTTTTACGATTAAGCCGGCGTTTTCAATTGTATTACCAATACTCCAATATACAAGAGGTGCATCAGCAGGTGAATTAGATTGGCAGACGAAAGCGCCATCTTCAGTTAAGAATGTAGCTATACGAGCAAAAAGTTCGCTTGTATATAAAGTACTTAAAACTTCTGTTGCTGGATCAGGAAAATCAATAATAATTACATCGTATAAGGATGAAGAAGAATTTAGAAATTCTTTCGCATCGCATACGTGTACATTCACACGATTATCAAAAAAAGCATTTTTGTTTAAAGATACTATTTCTGGAACATTACGTGCCATATTAATCATTGCCTCGTCTAGATCAACAAGGTCTACATGTAGCACAGTTTCATATTTCAAAACTTCCCGTAAAGCAAGCCCATCGCCGCCACCTAATATGAGAACACGTTTTGGATCAATTACTTTTGACATAATTGGGTGTACAAGCGCTTCATGATAAATTTGTTCGTCAACGGAACTGAATTGTAGTTGGTTGTCCAAATATAAACGGATATCGTTTACTTGTAGCAAATTAATATTTTGATAATTACTTTTTTCATTCAATAAAGTTGTATGTTCACCAGCTTGTATTTCTTTTAGAGAAATTTCATCCCATATATCTAAGCTGTGTGAATCTGTGGGTACTATGACTACATTTTCCGATTGTACTTGTTTGTCCTGTTTGTCCTGTTTGTCTCGCTTGTCCTGCTTATTTTCTATTTCCTGCTGTTCTAGTTCAAATTTGTCAGAGTCTAATTCAGAGCGCTTGTCTTTTTTATAGCTTGTTATTCTATAAATCTTTATTTTTCCTTGTTTTCTATGTTTTGGCATAGGAATCCCCTTTCGAATTGTGTTATTTTACTCTATTCTATGTAATTTAGTAGAGTTTGTTTGGACAATAGATAGAAGAGTGTGTTTAAGAAAGGTTTACTTTTTTACTAGATTTGCACGCTAAAAAATTTTTTTAGTGTTTTTTTGTTTTAAACACAACTAGACAACTAAACACTAATCTATTTTCATACAGTTATGTGTTAAAAGCGTGTTGTTTTATAACACACTGTGTGTTTTTTGAGTGACACACTAATTGAAAGCGTTAACACACAAATAAAATAGTCGAAAAAGTGCTGATTTTAGTGGTTTTAAAAAGTTGGCACGCTAATTGCATTAATAAATAGTGTAAAGAAAAATAAATAAACATAAATTTTTTATACTACACAAGGGGGATTTTCAAATGAATATTTTATTATGTTGCTCAGCAGGGATGTCTACAAGTTTACTAGTTACAAAAATGGAAGCGGCTGCAAAAGCTCGCGGTCTAGAAGGCAAGATTTGGGCTGTATCTGGGGATGCAGTAAAAACGAATATCGATCAAGCAGATGTATTATTACTAGGACCACAAGTTCGTTACATGCTCTCTTCAATGAAAACGCTTGCTGATGAGAGAAACGTTGGAATCGACGTTATCAATCCAATGCACTACGGCATGATGAATGGAGAAGCAGTTTTAGATCACGCATTAACACTTAAAAAATAATTAGGGGGGAAGCGAAATGCAAAAATTTATTGCATTTATGGAGAAATATATTGTTCCTGTCGCTGGTAAAATCGGATCGCAACGTCACTTAGCTGCGATCCGTGACGGATTTATCGCAGTTATGCCACTTATTTTAGTTGGTGCACTGGCATCACTAATTAATGGTTTTCCATCTGAGGCTTTCCAAGATTTCATGAAAGGTTTGTTTGGTGAAACGTGGAAACAAGTTGGCGGTGGAATGTGGACTGGTTCTTTCGCGATTTTAGCACTAATCATAGCATTTACAACAAGTTATAACTTAGCAAAATCTTACGGCGTTGATGGTTTGTCAGCAGGTATTATTTCATTTGGTGCGTTAATTATTCTTACGCCAACAACACCTAAAGAAGGCGGATTGAACTTAGCTTGGACAGGGGCACAAGGGCTATTCGTAGCAATTATCGTGGCACTCCTTGTTACTGAAGTATTCCGTTTCTTTGTACAAAGAAACATTACTTTTAAAATGCCTGATGGAGTACCGCCAGCAGTTTTAAGATCTTTCGCAGCTATAGTTCCAGCATTTGTTATTTTAACAGTAGTTGCAGGTATTCAATTAGCAGTGAAATTAGCCGGTACAAGTGTTCATGAATTTATCTTTAATACGATTCAATCGCCACTGCAAAGTTTAGCAGGGACATTACCAAGTGCAATTGTCATTGTACTCCTTGTTCATCTTCTTTGGTTCTTCGGTTTACATGGTCCAAATATCGTTGGTGGTATTATTGAGCCGCTATACTTACCAGCATTAGAGAAAAATATGCAGTTATTCAAAGGTGGCACATCTGCATTTGATGTTCCAAACATTGTTACAAAACCGTTCTTTGATACTTTCGTATATCTTGGTGGTTCTGGTGCAACATTAGCATTCTTAGTGGTCGTATTACTTGTAGCAAAAAGTGCACAATTACGCGGTGTCTCTCGCTTATCAATTGGACCAGGTGCATTCAATATTAACGAACCAGTAATCTTTGGTACACCAATTATTTTAAATCCAATTTTATTCTTACCGTTTATCCTAACACCAATTGTATTAGTAATTACTTCTTATACAGCTATATCTATTGGTTGGGTACCAAAAACAGTTGTGATGATTCCATGGGCAACACCACCAATTATTAGTGGTTATCTTGTAACAGGTGGACATCTTTCAGGTGCAATTCTACAGTTATTCAACTTTGTAATTGCGATGGTAATCTACTATCCATTCGTTGTATTATCTGACCGTTCTGTTGTTCGTACTGAAAAAGCAGCAGCACAAGGAAATAACAACTCTGTACCTATGTAACATAGTAATTGTTCTCACAGATAACATGATCTGTGAGAACAATTACCTTTATATCATGTTCAGAAAGATGAGACCCATCTACAAGAACACCAAACTATCATTCATAAAATAATAATTTAATAGAAATGTTCAAACTGAAGGGGTATTTCAATCGGTTGAACCATAATAGAGAGGGCGGTAATTATGATGACTACAGCAGAACAAATTCCATTCCAATTGATTTTAAATAGTGGTAATGCACGAAGCTTTGCGATGGAGGCACTTCAATTTGCTAAACAGGGGAAAATGGCAGAGGCTGATGAAGCGATGGTAAAGGCGAAAGAAGCGATTAATGAAGCGCATCATTTCCAAACAGAGCTCATACAATCAGAAGCAAGAGGAGAAAAAACAGAGATTAGTGTTCTTTTAATTCACGCACAAGATCATTTAATGAATGCGATTACAGTAAAAGAATTAGCAGCAGAATTTATTGACCTTTATAAAAAGTTAGAAGCGAAAGGGGAATAAAGCATGACTGGAATTAAAATTGCTACAATCGGCGGTGGGTCTAGTTATACACCAGAATTAATTGAAGGATTTATTAAACGTTATGATGAGCTTCCTGTTCGTGAAATTTGGTTAGTAGATATTGAGGCAGGAAAAGAAAAGTTAGAAATCGTTGGTAACTTAGCGAAACGTATGGTGAAAAAATCTGTTTTACCAATCGAAGTACATTTAACACTTGATCGCCGTGAAGCATTAAAAGATGCTGACTTCGTAACAACGCAGCTTCGCGTAGGTTTATTAGAAGCACGTGCAAAAGATGAAGCAATCCCGTTAAAGTATGATGTAATCGGTCAGGAAACGAATGGTCCTGGTGGTCTATTCAAAGCGTTGAGAACGATTCCTGTTATTTTAGATATTTGTAAGGATATGGAGGAGCTCTGTCCAAATGCATGGTTAATTAACTTTGCAAATCCAGCTGGTATGGTAACAGAGGCAGTTCTTCGTTATACAAATATTCAAAGAGTAGTTGGTCTATGTAACGTTCCAATCGGAATCCGCATGGGTCTTGCAAGATTACTTGAAGTAGATGCAAGTCGTGTCCACGTTGATTTCGCAGGTTTAAATCATATGGTATACGGACTAGATGTATACTTAGATGGCGTAAGTGTAATGGACCGTGTGTTAGAGCTTGTGACAGATCCAGAAAAGCAAATTACGATGGAAAATATCGCAGCGCTTAACTGGGAACCAGACTTTATTCGCGGACTTCGTGCAATTCCATGTCCATACCATCGTTACTACTACAAAACACGTGAAATGCTAGAAGAAGAGAAAGAAGCTTCTGTTGAAAAAGGTACACGTGCAGAAGTAGTAAAACAATTAGAAAATGATTTATTTGAGTTATATAAAGACCCGAACTTAGATATTAAACCACCACAATTAGAAAAACGTGGCGGAGCTTATTATAGTGATGCAGCATGTAGCTTAATTACGTCTATTTACAATAATAAAGGTGATATCCAGCCTGTTAATACACGAAACAACGGAACAATTGCAAGCTTACCGCATGATTCAGCTGTTGAAGTGAACTGTATTATTACGAAAGAAGGTCCAAAACCAATTGCGGTTGGAGATCTTCCAGTACCAGTTCGCGGTTTAGTACAGCAAATTAAATCATTTGAGCGCACAACAATTGAAGCTGCTGTTACAGGGGATTATCATAAAGCGCTGCTTGCTATGACAATTAATCCACTTGTACCATCAGATAAAGTTGCAAAACAAATTTTAGATGAAATGTTGGAAGCACATAAAGAATATCTTCCACAGTTCTTTAAAAAGGTAGAGAAGTAAAAGCGGCGCTATTTAGCCCGCTTTTTTTATTCTATTAGGAGGTATTATAATGATTAAGTTAATTGTAAATGCAGATGATTTCGGTCTTACAGAAGGTACAAATTACGGCATTATTGATGGGCATATAAATGGACTTGTAAATTCAACGACGATGATGATGAATATGCCAGGAACAGAGCATGCGGTACGCTTAGCGAAAGAGTACAACCTACTCGGAGTAGGCGTACATCTTGTATTAACGGCAGGAGAACCACTGTTAAAGGATGTACCGTCACTCGTAGGGGAAAACGGATCGTTTCATAAACAAAGTGTTGTAAGGAAAGGGAATATAAATCCAGAAGAAGTTGAGAGAGAATGGACTGCTCAAATTGAGAAGTTTTTATCTTACGGATTAACACCAACTCATTTAGATAGTCATCATCATGTGCATGGTTTACCGATTTTACATGATGTTCTTGAGAGATTAGCGGCTAAATATAATGTTCCAATTCGTCGTTGTGAGGAAGAGCGAGCAGTACGCCCATTTTCTGATGTGTTTTACAGTGACTTTTACGCGGATGGTGTGACAGAAGATTACTTTGTGAAGTTAAAAGAAAGAGTACAAAGTGAGCAAACGGTAGAAATTATGGTTCATCCAGCTTATATTGATCCAGAGCTTGTGAAGCGTTCTTCCTACGTAATGGATCGTGTGAAAGAATTGCGTATTTTAACAGAGAGCGAGTTGCCTGAAGGAATAGAGCTTGTGAAGTTTTAATAAGAAAACGACGGCTACATCATGCCGTCGTTTTTTGTGTGTTTACAAAATAGATAGAATATATCCGCCGAAGACCCCGAGTATAACGATAACCCAAGGTGGTGTTTTCCAAAAAGCGAGTAAGCAAAATAGAAGAGACGCAAAAACAAAATCTACAGCGTTCATAATTGTGCTTGTCCAAATAGGATCATAAAAAGCTGCTAGTAAAATACCGACAACAGCTGCATTGACTCCCAGTAGGGCGCCTTGTATGTAAGAGATTTTTCTCACACTGTTCCAAAATGGTAAAACACCAATAACGAGCAAGAAAGCTGGAAGAAAGATCGCAATTGTTGCGAGTATTGCCCCAAGCGTCCCATTTAACACCGACCCTATATAAGAGGCGAATGTAAATAGTGGTCCTGGTACTGCTTGTGTTAATCCGTATCCAGCTAGAAACTGTTCTTTCGTCATCATGCCGTTTTGTACGAACTCACCTTCAAGAAGGGGCATTACGACGTGCCCGCCTCCAAATACAAGTGCGCCAGAGCGATAGAAACTATCAAATAAAGCGATGTAATAAGAGAACGGTCTTAATATTGGTAGCAGTAGTAATAGTCCGAAGAATAAGACGAGGCAAGAAACTGCTATCTTTTTTGAAATAGGTACTTTTATATTTTGAGATTGGCTAATTGGTTGGTTACGATATAAAAGCCAGCCGATACAGCCACATATTATAATGAGAATGACTTGTGTCCAGCTACTTGGCCATAATAAGGCGATTGCGGCAGTTACAATAGCAATGGTCGCACGATTTCGGTCTGGTGTTAACTTTTGTGCCATTCCCCATATGGCATGGGCGACAATAGCGACTGCTACAAGTTTTAGTCCATGAATCCAGCCAGCACTTCCAAGATCGAACTGATTAAGGAATGAGGCGAAGAAAACCAAAACAAGCACAGACGGTAGAGTGAATCCAAACCATGAAATAATCGCTCCTAATAGTCCGCCCCTTAATAATCCAATCCCCATACCGACTTGACTGCTAGCAGGACCAGGAAGGAATTGACATAATGCTACTAAATCTCCATAGCTTCGTTCATCCATCCATTTTCTTTTTTGTACATATTCGTGGTGGAAATACCCAAGGTGAGCGACAGGACCACCAAATGAAGTAAATCCTAATTTAAATGAGACGAGAAAAATCTCTAATAATGTGTGAATAGTGTATTTGTTATTTTCCAAAATAACCTCCTAGAATGTTTTCTAAGTGCATTATACAAGAAGTAGTAAAGTAAAAGGAACGATTCTCATGTAAAGATTGTGTGAATCTTTTCTTCGTAATTAAAGATTGAAAAAGTCATAAATGATTATGTATAAACCATAAAGTAGTAGAAGTAGTGCTGGGAAATTTATATAAGGAGAATGCCCGTATGACAACACATTTCTTTGCGAGGTTAACAGGTAAGAGGGAAATACCTCCTGTAAATACAGAAGCTTATGGCGTAGCAGAGTTTATATTTAGTGAGGATTTAAAGAAGTTGCAATATCGGGTTATATTGAAAAATATCGAAAAAGTTACATCATGCCAAATTCATTTAGGGAAAGCAGATCAAATTGGTCCAATTGTTTTAAGTTTATTTGGTCCATTAAAGCAAGGTATTAGTGTAAATGAAGGAGTCGTCACTGGTGTAGTTAATGTGGGGGATTTTGAAGGACCTTTACAGGGGCGAGCGTTTGATAGCTTACTTCAAGAAATCATTCAGGCGAATGTATATGTAAATGTTTATACGAAGTCCAATAAGAAGGGCGAAATCAGGGGGAGAATCAGGAAAGTAAAGAAGTAGAAAAAAGGCTGTCCATATATTGGAACAGCCTTTTTTGCTATGAGGTACAAATTTTAGCGATTATTGTTGGTAAATCGATGTATTTTGAAAATCGCTCATATAATTCGCATTACGGTCGATATATTTAAAAAACTGTCTCGATTAATTTTTTACAGGTTGATTTTTTATGAAGAAGTCCATGATATAAAACACTTCGTCATCGGGTATTTGTATTTCAAATGTATTTTCAATCGGTTGTAATGCTTTTTTCACTTTCATATACATCCAGTATTCATCTTGTCTTCGTTTCTCTTTATCTGGGTGAGGGAGGAGGCTTTCTCCTTTTTGAAGACGGTCCACCATACAGCTCATATGCAGAATAACACCCATTAAACTGTCAGGAGTTAGCTGTAAGGAAATTAATTCTTGAATTGTATTCAATGCGTAACGGATCGTTTTAATAAGTAATGCTCCGTCGTTACGCTGCATTTGTTGTTCAAGAATGTCAGCCATTTTTGCATATGTTTCTTCATACGTAATTAATTCTTGAATTGGCTGAATTGCTGTGTAGTTTACGATATCTTGAAAATGATAGGTTAAGCATGGGACTTGCACATCGAAATTTGTGACGATACAAATGATATTCCGCTCTTTTTTTATGTTCTCAATCATTTTCGTTAAATCTTTTTCATGGACAATACTAATCGGAATAATTTCAATTAAGTCTTTGTCAAATCGCAAATAGTTCTCTAACATTTTTTGAATAGCTAAAGCACTGCCCTCACCAGTTAAACAAGCTGTTAAAATAACAGATTTCATTGGTGATAGTGGCTTTTTCTTTTCTTCTTGTACGTTTAAGTAAAACGGCGTTAAGTTCTTCACTGTTTCATATAATGCATCTAACGAGTAGCCAAGCTGAGCTTTTCGAGCTGCTTCTAGTGCATGTGGAGTGCTCGTCATGGAAAGAACACGTACCGGAATTTTGAATTCAGTTTCTAATATATCACCAATATAAGCGAGCGATCCCATATCAACGAGTAAGAGAAGCCCGTTTACATTTTGGAGTGTTTTCATATACACTTTCACGCGCTCTAAGAAATCTTTCGGCGATTCATGTAGCGGCATATCAATGCCGGTTACTTCCTCAATGCCGAGAAGTTCGTTTGCCACGTTTGCCATTTCTGTTGCAATGCCGTTGCCGTGCGCTAATATTAATACTTTTACTTCTGTTTGTGAGGCAGGAATTGGATCAACAACGAAGAACATTGTTAAAAAGCCTGCTTCATCGATAGGCATTGTTATTTGTAATTCGTCTTCCAGTAGTTGAATACATTGCATAGCTACGGAAAAAGCTTCTTTATATTTCGTACGAATTTGATTTAATTGTGGGTGATGAATTTGTTTTCCAGCTTGTAAACGTTGTAGAGTTGTCTGTACATGTAAACTTAAAGCGAGAAATACTTTTTCATCAAACGTCTTAGATAAATGCTTTTCAGCAAGTACCGCAATTTTTTCACAAACGGAAACGATATTACGATCCACAATTTTAAAAACATTTTCATGACTTGTCTTTTTTGATATTTGATTAAAATATTGTACGAAAAAGCTTTGAATATCATTTTCTATTAGTAATTCTAATTCTTCCTCTTCAATACCGCGAGCTTGAAGTTCTTCATATTTATAATCAATATAATCGTAAATAGAAGATTGTTTTTCATTTTCTGTTTTATGATTACTCCAACCTTCATCAACTGTAAATACAAATGTTTCATTTGGAATTTGGTATAGATGACGGCTTTTTCTTTCAATGAATAGCCCTTCTTTCATATACCAAGGTAAATCTGTACTTGAAACATAGACAGAATCACGTTTCTTTGTCACGAAGTCAGAGTAAGCTTTCGCACAGGCAATTTGTACATCAGTTTTTAATTGACCGATGTTATTGGGACAATTGTAAAAGACGAAAGCACGCATTGTATTCGGACTAACGTGAATTTCTTTTCGCAGGCGTATTGCTTCATTTGTGAAAAATAGTTGTAGTAAAGCAAAGCGTTCTTTATGCGTACGCTCACGAAGTGGTGGCAGCGTGACAGTCATCGGTATACGTCTTGTAAATGTTTTTAATAAAAATGAATTTGGTTCTTCTGTTGTTGCAGTAATGATTAATACTTGTGCTTTACGTTCGTTTTCTGTTTCTCCAAGGCGGCGGTATACTCCGCGATCAATAAAGGTGAAAAGCATTTCTTGTCCCTCTGGAGGGAGGCGATGTACTTCATCTAAGAAAAGGATTCCTTCATGTGCTTTTTCAATTAACCCTTTTTGATCACTTGCTCCTGTATAAGCTCCTTTTTTAATCCCAAATAACTGCCCTAGTAGTAGCTGTGGATTATTTGCGTAATCAGCACAGTTAAAGACGATAAATGGTGCATTTTTAGGAAGCTGTTCAACTTCAATTGCATATTCGTGCATTAAAGAAGCGAACATAGATTTTCCGACTCCCGTTTCTCCGAGCAGTAAAGTGTGCATACCGTTTGGAGGATAGAGAATAGAAGCTTTCGCTTTTTCAATTGCGATTTTTAGGCTTGTATTTTCAACTGCAAATGCATCTAATGAAGTCACTTCTTTTGAATGCGTTTCCAACGAAGCGTTCGTTTCTATATAAAAACGAACAGGACGCGTATTTGTTTTTAATAAACGTGTATCTTTTACAAGTTTGTTTAAGTCGCTACTTACATTGGCACGATCTAGTTGCAATAGGGTAGCAAGTTCTGATGCGGTTACACCTTCTGTATAATTGCCTTTTTGTATTGCGTTAAAAATGAGATCTATTCGTTTCATTTCTATTCACCTCGAAACTTCATCACTATTTAAAATTTTACACAAAAATGGGAAGGGTGGGAAGAGAAAAATAAAACAGCTTTAGCACATAGGCACTAAAGCTGTTACAATCTTGTGTCTTTCCAAAAGTTCACTTCTAGGTGAGAAGATGGATTATAGGGAAGAAGTTTGTATCCTTGTGACTGTAAGTAATCAATTACTTTTGGCAGTATTTGTACGGTTACACTCGAATCATGCATTAAAATTACTTCGACTTGTTCATCGCTTTGATTACGTACTCTCTCTAGTATCGCAGAAGGATTGTCATAGCTTTTCCAGTCATATGTATCGATTGTCCAATCCCACATTTTGTACTGAGCTGATACAAGTGCATCACGATAATTCTTTTTTAAGTAAGGCATGCTACCATACGGAACACGAACGAGATGTGTATTTAATTTTGTAACTTGCTGAACAATGTTTTGGGTTTGTTCCATTTCTGTAATTAAAGCGGATGGATCCCCGTTGTAAAGACGTTTTACATCGTGTGACATACTGTGAAGTCCGATATAATGTCCGTCTTTAATTAAGCGCTGCATTGTCTTTTTATAATGTGGCACTTTTCCACCAATAACAAAGAAAGTTGCTTTTCCGTTCTTTTCTTTTAAGATGTTTAAAATTTGCGTAGTATATTTGTTTGGTCCGTCATCAAATGTTAAGTACGCGATTTTTTTGGTAGGAGAAGTCGTTTCAGTATTTGGATGATGTTCAGCAGGGGGAACTGTAGTTGCTCCTGCATGAGATGACGCGTACATAGTAATCATTAAAAATAAAATAATGTATTGAAATACTCGCTTGATCATAACATTCACCCTCAGTTTGCCAATCAAGATGTAAAAAAGAAAATATAATCCTTTTCTTATTATGTATATCTTTCTCCAATAGCGACACTCTCAAACAATCTATATTTTGGAAATGTAAAATAATGAATAAAAAATAGCCTCCTCTTATAAGAAAGAGGAGGCCATTTGAATATTTCATAATTGTACAGGCTATACTACAATTAGTCTTCGCGTTTTTTCACTTTTTTATAAAAGGAAATAAGTGGTTTGTAACGTTCGTGTACAAGCCCGATTACTTCAGCAATAATTTCTGTAAAGAAGATTAAAACGAAAAGAAGAATAATGGATAACCATAATGTCGCACTAGAGAAAATGATTGCATTTACACTAAAGAAAATACCAAAAGCGTATATAATTAGTACCGTTTTACGATGAGAGAAGCCCATTGCAAGTAAACGGTGATGTAAATGCGACTTATCTGGTGCTGAAATAGGTTTTTTATTTACGATACGACGGATAATTGCAAATGTCGTATCAAATACAGGTACGCCTAAAATGATAACTGGAACGATAAAGCTGAATAACGTTACACTTTTGTATAATCCAAGTAACGATATAACAGAAATACAGTATCCTAAAAATAGTGCGCCTGTATCTCCCATGAAAATTTTTGCTGGATGGAAGTTGTAGAATAAAAATCCAATTGTACTTGCAAGTGCAATTAGTGCTAGCGGTAAAATAATAGCTGTTCCAGTACCCCATGGGCTAGTGAAGGCCATATATGCTAGCGTTGCCAGTACGATAGATGAAATACCAGCGGATAATCCATCTAAGCCGTCAATTAAGTTGATGGCATTTGTAATACCTACAATCCAAAATACTGTAATTGGGTAAGCAAGCCATCCAAGTTCAGTATCCCCAAGGATTGGAATATATAATACTTGCACTAATAATCCACTTTTTACAATCATAATGGCAACTAATAGTTGTCCACCGAATTTTACCTTCGCAGATAACTCGTACATATCATCTAAAATACCGATGATTACAATGATAATCGCACCTAGCGTTATCGATAACATTCTTTGTTCATATAAGCCACCGACAACAAATCCTACAGCTACACCAATAAATATCGCTAACCCGCCAAGACGAGGCATGATCTTTTGATGTACTTTACGCGCGTTTGGCTTATCTGTTGCTCCTATTTTAAAAGCTAACTTAATAACTAAAGGAGTAACGACGAGTACAGTGATGAAAGATGCCAAAATGGCATAAATCACTTGTGAGTCCATTAATACCCCACCCTTTTATAGTCTAACGTAATTTTTTTAATATATTTATCTGAAAATTATGATGTTTATTTACAGGCTCATAACATATGGTATCACAAAAAGATTAGAATTCAATCTTTTTTTGTTTTTACGGTAAATGGAAGCAGATAGAATATATGACAATTGTATACAGAATGTTGAATCATTTGAGAAGGTTAATCGTATTGGGCTTTGGAATATGACATTTTCTCTTTTTCTTTAATAGTGAATACTTTTATTTCAATATTATAAGTGTTACACGTAGAAATGAGTAAGTTCCGTGTTAAAATGTGGAAATTTATCCCGAACGAACGGGGAGCCTTAATTTCTGTAAAATATCGATTGGTTTAACGAATAATTAATGAAAGTTATTTAATTTTACAAAAACTTAAAAAAGAATGAAAAAAGTAATTCATATAATAAAGAAGTAAAAGAGTTTTCTCATTTTTAATGTGAGAGGGGGAAGCACAGGGAGAATTCTATGTATTCGTATATTTTCTATTGTATATTCCTGTGCGAAAAGGAAATGAAAATTACGATAATAGGTACCGGATACGTTGGATTGATTACAGGAGTAGGATTGGCTGTATTGGGACATTCGGTTACATGTTTTGATATAAATGATGAGAAAATTGAACGGATAAAACAAGGGGATCTGCCTATTTATGAAGCTGGTTTATATGAATTAACAAATGAAGCATATGAGAATAACTGTTTAACTTTTACAACAAGTAAAGAAGAAGCATTTAACGATGCAGAGTTTATATTTATTGCAGTTGGAACACCGTCTTTATTAGATGGGACAGCGGATTTAACATATATTCAAAGTGCATGTGTCGATATTGGAACATATGCGACTAACGACATTATTGTTGTTACAAAAAGTACTGTTCCTGTAGGGACGAATGGTACGATTAGAGGATGGATTGAGGAGGAGTTACAGGGGAGACATGAATTACATATTGCATCGAATCCAGAATTTTTACGGGAGGGTTCAGGTATTTACGATTTTTTTCGAGGAGATCGTATTGTAATTGGAGCGGATAATGAGGAAACGGCACGAAAAGTGGAGAATTTATATAGTGAATTACGCTTAAAAACGTATGTTACAGATATAAAAAGTGCAGAGATGATTAAATATGCATCGAATGCTTTTTTAGCGACAAAAATTAGTTTTATCAATGAAATTTCAAATATATGTGAGAAGGTAGGAGCGAATGTATTAGACGTTGCACAAGGAATGGGAATGGATAAGAGAATTGGTGCGTCTTTTTTAAATGCGGGCATTGGTTACGGGGGATCGTGTTTTCCAAAAGATACGAAAGCTCTTGTACAAATTGCAGGGAATGTGGCGCATGATTTTCGCTTGTTAAAAGCAGTCATTGAAGTGAATAATAAACAACAGTTGTTATTGATTGAGAGAGCAAAGAAAGTAATAAATATGAATAAGAAGCGGATTGCGGTGCTAGGAGCGTCATTTAAACCGAATACTGATGATATAAGAGATGCGCCATCCCTTATTATGATACAAGAATTAATTCATATAGGTGCGGATGTAGTTCTATATGACCCGAAGGCGATTCAAAATATGAAAAATATCTTTGGGGAGACTATACAATATAGTGAATGTATAGATGAATCAATTAGAGGAGCGAGTGCGGCTTTTATCATGACAGAATGGGAGGCTATCCGAGCTTATCCGTTAGAAAAGTACGCCCAACTTATGAGAGAACCTATTTTATTCGATGGAAGAAATTGTTATACTGATGAGGATGTCAAGAAGCAAGAGATAGATTATTATTCTGTTGGAAGAGAAAGTATTTGTAGGAGGGACTTTTCCGTTATTCGTTAAAAAGGTATGTATTCATGTATATTCTTATATGTCATAATAGAAGTTGTAACTAGTGAAAGAAAAGAGGCAATGAAATGACTGAACGTTTAAAAGTAATGACAATTTTCGGGACACGTCCAGAAGCAATTAAAATGGCACCTCTTGTATTAGAGTTGCAAAAGCATCCAGATAAAATTGAATCGATTGTGACTGTAACAGCACAACATCGTCAAATGTTAGATCAAGTATTAAGTATCTTTGGAATTACGCCAGATTTCGATTTAAATATTATGAAGGATCGCCAAACTTTAATTGATATTACAACACGTGGTTTAGAAGGTTTGGATAAAGTAATGAAAGAAGCAAAGCCGGATATCGTACTTGTACATGGTGATACGACGACAACGTTTATTGCAAGCTTGGCTGCTTTCTATAATCAAATTCCAGTAGGTCATGTCGAGGCAGGACTTCGTACATGGGATAAATATTCTCCATACCCAGAAGAGATGAATCGTCAATTAACAGGCGTAATGGCAGATCTTCATTTCTCACCTACAGCAAAATCAGCAACGAACTTACAGAAAGAAAATAAAGATGAGTCAAGCATTTTCATAACAGGAAATACAGCGATTGACGCACTAAAAACGACTGTAAAAGAAACATATAGTCATCCTGTACTAGAGAAACTTGGGAATGATCGTCTTGTACTTATGACAGCTCACCGTCGTGAAAACTTAGGAGAGCCAATGCGTAACATGTTCCGTGCAATTAAGCGTCTTGTTGATAAGCATGAAGACGTACAAGTTGTATATCCTGTTCATATGAACCCTGTTGTTCGTGAAACAGCGAATGATATTTTAGGCGATCATGGCCGCATTCATTTAATTGAGCCGCTAGATGTAATTGATTTCCACAATGTTGCAGCTCGTTCATACTTAATGTTAACTGATTCTGGTGGGGTACAAGAGGAAGCACCGTCATTAGGTGTACCGGTTCTTGTTCTTCGTGATACAACAGAGCGCCCAGAAGGTATTGAAGCAGGGACATTGAAATTAGCAGGAACAGACGAAGAGACAATCTTTAGTCTTGCTGATGAATTGTTATCGAATAAAGAAGCTCATGATGAGATGTCGAAAGCATCTAACCCATACGGTGATGGTCGTGCGTCAGAGCGTATTGTAGAAGCGATTTTACAACACTTTAATAAGTAAATAAAAAAGAGCCAAATCATTTGATTCGGCTCTTTTTTTATTGCTGATTTCTCATAATCCACTCTGCATGAGCATTCGTAGAAGGAGGGGGCTCAGTTTGTGTCTTGTTCTGATTTTGGCCCGTTTCTTTCTTTGCCTTTTCGTTAGAGTTAGAATTTGAAGAAGGATTTGATTCGGTTTTTGTTGTTGAATTTTCTTGAGAGTTTGCTGTTTCTCCTAATTCTTTTTTTATTTCGTTACGTACTGTCTCAACACCGATTGGATCTGGAAGGAAGTAATAAATACCACCTATTTTTTTGTCTTCTCCTTCAAGTTTGAACGTTTGCATTGTAGAAGGATCAAACCCAGAGAGTTTATTGTAAAGAGCAAGGCCATCTGAAATAGGAATGTCGGTTTTTATATATTTTCCAACGACTTCTGTCAAATCTTTAATTTTAAATACAGTAGAGGTGGAATTTAGTTTTTGAGCAACAGCAGCTAGTAATTGTCTTTGTCTAGCGGCCCGACCATAATCGCCATTTGGATCTTGCTTTCGCATACGAACGTAAGCGAGTGCTTCTTCACCATTTAATTCTTGTTGTCCTTGCTTAAATTCGATTTTTTTGTAGTAATCCACGTCTGAACGCTCCCAAAAATCGAAGGGGACATCAACAGTAACACCGCCAACAGCATCAACAATACCTTTAAAGCCTTGGAAATCAATTTTAAGATAATGGTCTACAGGCACTTTTAGAAAACCTTCGACCGTTTTGATTGCCATTTCTTCTCCGCCGTAAGCATGCGCAGCATTAATTTTGTCCTCTTTATTTTTTCCGACAATTGGAACACGACTATCACGAGGGATACTCATAAGTGAAATCTTTTGCGTTTTTGGATTGACTGTCGCAAACATTAATGAATCTGTACGACCGTTTTGACCGTCTGTTGCATAATCTTCTATACCCATAATAAGGATTGTAAAAGGCTCTTTTGTAATTTCTACATCTGCGGTTCTCAAATCCGATTTTTCACGAGTAAAACCACTATACATCCCCATGAGAGAAGAGTAGGAATTTAATATATAAAGTCCTACACTACCAAATAAAAATAAGAAAATGAGGAAGTAGAAAAACTTTCTTCTTCGTTTCTTTTTTATTCTGCTATTTTGGAGATGATAATAACGTTCTTCCATATATAATCTCCTTAGTTCATTTGTAGGAAAGTAATTCACTACATTAATATTTAAAGGTGATGATATAGTTATTCTTAGATAACATCTTGTTCTAAGTACAACATATCTCCTTCTGTAATTGTACATTTCCCATTTGTTAATTCAATCATCCAATCTGTGAATGCTTGTTTTCCATCTTCTTCTACATACGTATCAAATGTGACATTTTCGAGATAATGTATATCTTTAATGGCATATTTTGAATTACGCAATTCATTTTCAATTTTGCCAAGTAATGTGTAATCAATCTCGGTCTGCATAACACGCATTAGTTTTCGCTCGACAATACCGACATGATTAATGCCTTCGCTTGTACATTTTCCATATGCGCGAATTAAACCACCAGCGCCCAGTTTGATGCCACCAAAATAGCGGGTAACGACAACGACGGTATCTTTTAAACCGCGTTTTTTTAGTACCTCTAACATAGGTACACCAGCTGTACCACTAGGTTCGCCATCATCATTTGCTTTTTGGATTTGATCTTGTTCGCCAATCAAATACGCGGAACAATTATGTGTGGCATTCCAGTTTTGTTTTTTGATTTTTTGTATGAATTCTTGAGCCTCTTCTTCGGTTGTAGCACGACTAACATAACAGATGAATCTTGATTTTTGAATAACAATTTCGTGTTCACCGTAGTCTTTTATTGTTAAATATTGTAATAACACTTGTATACGCCCCTATCCATCAAAATGACTAGTACTTTACATTTTAAAAGCGGGCGTTTTTATATTCAAACATTTTTTATAAATAAGTTGAAATTTTTGGTGAGTATTTTACCTTTTTGTTGTAATTTGTCGAGATGATGAGTATAATTTCAAACCGGCATTTTCATGTATGGATGCACCATTTTTAGTTTTCGTGTAAAATTAGGAAATAAAAACTTTTTTATAAGGCAGGTACGCAAATGAAAACAGCTATTGTTACTGATAGTACAGCATATATACCGAAGCATATTCGTGATGAACTCAATATATATATGATTCCATTAAACGTTGTATTTGGAACGGAATCTTATCAAGAAGAAGCTGAAATTTCAGCAGATGATTTTTATGTAAAAGTACGTGAGCAAGAAGAACTTCCAAAAACTTCTCAACCAGCAATCGGAAAGTTTGTTGAGCTATATGAAGAATTATCTAAGGATTATGATGCAGTTATTAGCATTCATCTTTCAAGTGGAATTAGTGGTACATATCAAACGGCAACGACAGCTGGACAAATGGTAGAGGGTATTGATGTATATACGTACGACTCTGAAATTAGTTGTGAAGTACAAGGATTCTATGTGCGTGAAGGTGCAAGGCTAGCAAGCGAAGGGAAGGATCCAAAAGAGATTATCGCCCGTTTTGATGAAATGAAGAAAACGATGGACGCTTATTTTGTAGTAGATGATTTACACCATTTACAACGTGGAGGACGATTAAATAGTGCGCAAGCTTTCATCGGTAGTCTGTTACAAGTAAAGCCGGTTTTATATTTTAGGGACAAAATCATTATTCCGTTTGAAAAAATCCGTACGCGTAAAAAAGCGTTAAAACGTATCATCGAAATTTTTGATGAGCAAGCAAGTAAAGGTGTACCTATGGAAGCAGTTATCATTCATGCGCAACGTGAAGAGGAAGCGATTGAATGGAAGAAAGAATTAGAAGAAAAATATCCTCATGTTACAATCCGTACAGGTTATTTCGGAGCTGTAATTGGTACGCATTTAGGTGAAGGTGCATTAGGTCTTGGATGGTATACGAAGTAATAAAGATATAAAAAGCTCTCTTTTGGAAGAGGGTTTTTTTACGGATATTTTACGTGAAGTTGACAAGTTAATATTTGGAAATGGTAAAATGTACGTAAAATAAAATAATGAGGAAAGTTTTATAACTTACTTTTTACAAGAAACTATATTATAATAGAAGAGAGGTGAAACATATGGAGCATAATTCTTGTTTATGTCCAAAGTTTGAGTCAGCTTTTACTTTGCTTAGTAAGAAATGGACTGGCTTAATTATTAAATCTTTGCTTGAAGAGTCAAAACGTTTTAGAGAAATCGCAGATATTATACCGAATATGAGCGATCGTATGTTGTCAGAGCGTTTAAAGGAATTGGAAAGCGAAGGCATTGTAGTTCGTAATGTTTATCCAGAAGTACCAGTTCGAATCGAGTACGGTTTAACGGACAAGGGAAAAGCGTTAGAAAGTGTTATGGATGAAGTCCAAAATTGGGCTGAAAAATGGATGAAATAACGTTTTGATTTCATCCGTATTAGTATATTTAACAAAACGTAAGGGAAACCTTACGTTTTTTCTTTGCTTATAAAAAGCTTTTAAATTTCTACACATACATACAAAAATATGCATATTTTGCGATAGTGTTACATATAATATTACATTTGTTTTACAAAAGCGTAACATTAGCAAAAAAAATCCCGAATTATGGTATAAATTTTATAGGTTATATACGGAAAAAGAAAAAAGAAAGCGGTGTAAAAAATAAAATGAAAAAGCTAAAAATGGCATCTTGCGCATTAGTTGCAGGGTTAATGTTTTCAGGACTAACACCAAATGTATTTGCAGAAGATAAAATTTCTGACGTGAAATCACAAATTAATACACAAAATGACACTTTACATAAACAACAACAAGAACGTGATGAATTACAAAAACAAATGAATGACTTAAACAAAACAATTCAAGGTTTAGATAAGTCTGTTCAAGAGAATGCTGCAAAACTTGATGAAACAACGAAAAAAGTTGCGGATACTGAGCAATTAATCGAAAAGAAAAATAAAGACATTGCAGAACTACAAACGAAAATTGCAAAACGTGAAGAATTATTAAGAAAGCGTTTAGTTGCACTTCAAGAACAACCAAACACAAATGTTGTAACAGAAGTTCTTGTAAACTCTAAAAACGTTGCAGATTTAGTTGATCGTTTAACTTCTGTTTCTAAAATTCTTGAGTCTGACGAAGATATCATGAAAACACAACAAGAAGATCAAGCGAACGTGAAAAAAGATGTTGAAACGGTAAAAACAAAGCAAAAAGAATTAAAAGAAGCACAAGCTCAAATTGAAACTGCTAAGAAAGAACTTGATGCTGAAAAAGCGAAAAAAGCAACAGCAGTAAACGATTTAAGCGGTAAAATGGACACAGTTGTGACTTCAATGACAAGTACGGAAAGTCAATTGAAAGATCTTGAAAAACAAGCATTACAATTACAACGTATTGCTGAACAAGAAGCACAAGAGAAAGCGGCACAAGAAGCTGCTGCTCAAAAACAAGCAGAGCAAGCTGCTAAAGCTACGCAAGCTCAGCCAGCACCAGCAGAGCAAACTGCACCAGCTGCACCAGCAAACAATGGTGGACAAGCTCAAAAAGAAGAGCCTAAAAAGGAAGAACCTAAAAAAGAAGCACCTAAAAAAGAAGAGAAAAAATCAGAACCGGCACCAGGCCCAGCTCCAGCTCCTGGCGTAATTGGTAAAGCACAACAATACTTAGGTATGCCATATGTTTGGGGAAGTGCATCTCCATCAAACGGTGGTTTTGACTGTAGTGGATTCATTTCTTACATCTATGGTGTAGGACGTCAAGACGTTGCAGGTTACTGGAATTCAGTTTCTAAAGTAAGTAGCCCACAACCTGGAGATTTAGTATTCTTCCAAGGTACTTATAAACCAGGTCCATCTCACATCGGTATTTACGTTGGTAATGGCCAAATGATTCATGCTGGTGATAAAGGGATTGCTTACTCTAGCTTAAGCAGTAGCTACAACCAAAAACATTTCTTAGGATACGGTAGATTCTAGGATTTATAAAAGAATAAAAAACGTGTATAAAGTCGATAGCTTACTATTTTATAAGTAGGTTATCGGCTTTTTTGCGTTTTTACGAGATGATGAGAAAGGTTTATAGTAGTGCTGGAGGTGGTTGCGGATGTTTGCTGGGAAACAGTTGCTATTAGAAGAAATATCTTCAGACTTAAGGAGAGAATTAAGTGATTTAAAAGAGAAGGGAGAGATCGTATGTGTACAAGGTGTAATAAAGAAGGATTCTAAATATACGTGTCAGCGGTGTGGAAATATAGAGCAGCGGCTATTCGCATCATTTTTATGCAAAAGGTGCAGTAAAGTATGTACGTATTGCCGGAAGTGTATAACGATGGGGAGAGTTAGTGAATGTACTGTACTTGTTCGAGGAATCGCTGAAAGGAAAGGTAAGTGTAGTAAGAATCCGTTACATTGGAAAGGAATGCTATCTGCTGGTCAGGAGTTGGCGGCGCAAGGTGTTATAGAAGCTGTTAAGCAGAAAGAATCTTTTTTTATTTGGGCTGTGTGCGGGGCTGGAAAAACAGAAATGTTATTTTACGGTATTGCAGAGGCACTTCAAAAAGGAGAAAGAGTTTGTATCGCAACACCAAGGACAGATGTTGTACTGGAATTAGCACCAAGATTGCAAGAAGTGTTTCCACATATAAATGTAGCTGCTTTATACGGAGGGAGCGTAGATCGTGAAAAGGATGCAGCGTTAGTCGTTGCAACGACTCATCAACTGTTACGTTACTATAGAGCGTTTCATGTGATGATTGTAGATGAGATTGATGCCTTCCCGTATCATGCGGATCAAATGTTACAGTATGCAGTGCAACAAGCGATGAAAGAGAAAGCAGCGCGTATTTATTTAACTGCAACCCCTGATGAAAAGTGGAAGCGCAATTTCAGAAGGGGGAAACAAAAAGGTATCATTGTTTCAGGACGATACCATCGTCATCCGTTACCAGTTCCTCTATTTAGTTGGTGCGGAAATTGGAAGAAAAGCCTCCATCATAAAAAAATTCCTCGCGTGTTACTACAATGGCTAAAAATGAACTTAAACAAAAAACATCCTATTTTTTTATTTGTTCCTCATGTGCGATATATAGAAGATGTGAGCCTGTTATTGAAAGGATTGGATAATCGAATCGACGGCGTACATGCAGAAGATCCGATGAGAAAAGAAAAAGTGACATCCTTTAGACAGGGAGACATTCCGTTATTAGTTACAACAACAATTTTAGAAAGGGGAGTAACTGTGAAGAACTTACAAGTGGCTGTGTTAGGGGTGGAAGAAGAAATCTTTTCAGAAAGTGCGCTCGTACAAATTGCAGGCCGAGCAGGTCGTAGTTTTGAAGAACCGTATGGTGAGGTTGTTTATTTTCATTACGGCAAGACAGAGGCGATGGTACGTGCGAAAAAACATATTCAACGTATGAACAAAATTGCGAAAGAACAAGGGCTAATCGATTAATGCATTGTCTACTTTGCGATGCGTATATTTTAGAAACAGTTAGTTGGTGTACCTTTTTCGTAAAGTCTCATAAAAAATATATATGTGACAGATGTGAGCGGAAACTTTCCTATATAATAGGAGAAATTTGCATGGAGTGTGGGCGACCTTTAGAAGATATTTCTAATTTGTTTAAAAAAGATGATATTTGCATGGATTGTATAAGATGGAGGGGCGATGAGAAGTATCGGCCTTTTAAAAATCGTTCGTTGTACGTATACGATGATGAGATGAAAGAAATAGTAGCGCAGTTTAAGTTTCGGGGGGATGCGGAATTAGTTCATATTTTTCACCGATCTTTTCGGGAGCTATTTCAAAAGTATTTTTCGGTCGTTTCAACTGTTATTGCTGTTCCGCTTAGTAGGGAACGGGAATATGAACGTGGTTTTAATCAGGCAGAGTTATTAGCAACTTGTTTGCCTGTCAAAGTTTCTTATCCATCATTAAGAAGAAGGGAAACAGAAAAGCAAAGTAAGAAATCGCGTAAAGAAAGGCTTTCAGGAAGTAATCCTTTTTATTTTCAGGGAGAAGAGATGTTTCATGACCAACATATTTTACTTGTTGATGATGTATATACGACAGGAATTACAGTTAGACAAATTGGAAGTCTTTTATACGATAGAGGAGCAAGAGAAGTTTCTAGTTTGACGCTTTGTAGAAGTTGATCTGTAACTGTCGAAAGGGATAATAAAAAGGCGATAAGTCTTCTTTGACTTCGTATGTTGTCATTCGTTATAGTGAAATCATGGGGTGAATGCCCTGATTTTTAGAGTGAAGGGAATGGAATGAACATGCAAGGAAGAGTGAAATGGTTCAATGCAGAAAAGGGATTTGGGTTTATTGAGCGTGAAGATGGTGATGATGTGTTTGTTCATTTTTCTGCTATTCAACAAGATGGATATAAGTCGTTAGAAGAAGGGCAACAAGTTGAATTTGACATTGTAGATGGAGCACGTGGGCCACAAGCAGCTAATGTTGTAAAACTGTAGGAATATCGTTTTTGGGAAGAGAAAGCTGCGTTTGTGGCAACGTTATATATATGTAGAACCTCTTGTTTTTTGCAAGGGGTTTTTGTTATGAATTGAGTTGTCAAAAAGTTGTTTCTTTTCTGTAACGAATTGTCCACAGTTATATTCGTTATTCACGATGTTAATAGGATAAAATAAAGATAGAAACGATGCATCTTTTCATTTCAACAAAAAACGATAAAAAAATCGCAATTCCACTAATTTTTTTTAAAAAGTTAGAAGGAGTTTTTAAGCCAGTGTCGAAATTATAGTACATAGGCTTGAAAGGAGGAATTCATCTATGAAATTCAACATTCGTGGTGAAAATATTGAAGTAACTCCAGCATTAAAGGAATATGTAGAGAAAAAACTAAGTAAGTTAGAGCGTTATTTTGATACATTCCCAGAGATTAAAGTTAATTTAAAAGTATACTCTGACAAGCAACGTGTCGAGGTAACAATCCCATTTACTGATTTATTACTTCGTGCAGAAGAAACTAATAGCGATATGTACGCTGCTATCGATTTAGTAGTTGATAAACTTGAGCGACAAATTCGTAAACATAAAACAAAAGTAAATCGTAAGTTACGTGAGAAAGGTTCTATAAAAACGAACTTTATCCTTCCAGAAGCAGTAGCTGTCCTGGATCAGGTAGAAGAGGATGAACTAGAACTTGTACGTACAAAACGATTCGATTTAAAACCGATGGACGTTGAAGAAGCGATCCTACAAATGGATATGCTGGGACATAATTTCTTCGTCTTCACAAATGCTGATACAAATGAAACTAATGTTGTATATGGCCGTAAAGATGGGAAATATGGTTTAATCGAAACTAAATAATAATTCAAAAGCGCAGCCGAAATGGCTGCGCTTTTTTTGCTGAAAATAGATTTTCAAAAAAAGTTTTCTTAATTTAGAACGAGACATTCGGCCGATTGTTGTCATAGTTATAAGACAAGTGTTACAATTATCATTAGGTATATACATTTTAGTTTTTTTAATTAGGAGAAAAATTGGCATAACATACATTTGATTTTTATAACGACTGATTGTAATAGAGAAAAAGAAAAACAATCGGAAGTTTTATTTTAATAAAAAGAGGAGCGTATTTCCTATGATCGGTATTTTAAAAAAGGTATTTGATGTAAATCAACGCCAAATTAAACGTATGCAGAAGACAGTTGAGCAAATTGATGCATTAGAGCCATCTATTAAGCCATTAACTGATGAACAATTAAAAGGGAAGACGCTTGAATTTAAAGAACGTCTAACAAAAGGTGAAACAGTAGATGATCTACTACCTGAAGCTTTTGCGGTTGTTCGTGAAGCTGCGACTCGTGTTCTTGGAATGCGTCCGTATGGCGTACAGTTAATGGGTGGTATTGCCTTACATGAAGGGAATATCTCTGAGATGAAAACGGGTGAAGGTAAAACGTTAACATCTACATTACCTGTATATTTAAATGCGTTAACAGGAAAAGGTGTTCACGTTGTTACAGTCAATGAATACTTAGCACAACGTGATGCGAGCGAAATGGGACAACTTCATGAGTTCCTAGGCTTAACAGTAGGAATTAACTTAAACCATATGTCACGAGAAGAGAAACAAGAGGCTTATGCTGCTGATATTACGTATAGCACGAATAACGAGCTTGGATTCGATTACTTACGTGACAACATGGTGTTATATAAAGAGCAATGCGTTCAACGTCCACTTCACTTTGCTATTATCGATGAAGTCGATTCTATCTTAGTCGATGAAGCACGTACGCCACTTATTATTTCTGGACAAGCTCAAAAATCAACAGAGCTATACATGTTTGCAAATGCATTCGTTCGTACATTAGAAAATGAAAAAGAATATTCATTTGATGTGAAGACGAAAAATGTAATGTTAACAGAAGATGGTATTACGAAAGCTGAGAAAGCTTTCCATATTGAAAACTTATTTGATTTAAAACATGTAGCACTTCTTCACCACATTAATCAGGCGCTTCGTGCACACGTTGTTATGCATCGTGATACAGATTATGTTGTACAAGAAGGCGAAATTGTAATTGTAGACCAATTTACTGGTCGTCTTATGAAAGGTCGTCGTTATAGTGAAGGTTTACACCAAGCTATCGAGGCAAAAGAAGGCGTAGAAATTCAAAATGAAAGTATGACGCTTGCGACAATTACGTTCCAGAACTACTTCCGTATGTACGAAAAGTTATCTGGTATGACTGGTACAGCTAAAACAGAGGAAGAAGAATTCCGTAGCATTTATAATATGAACGTTATCGTAATTCCAACAAATAAACCGATTGTCCGTGATGACCGTGCTGATTTAATCTTCAAATCAATGGAGGGTAAATTTAATGCTGTTGTTGAGGATATTGTAAATCGTCATAAACAAGGACAACCTGTTCTTGTCGGTACAGTTGCAATTGAAACATCAGAGCTTATTTCAAAAATGTTAACGCGTAAAGGTGTACGTCATAACATTTTAAATGCGAAAAACCATGCGCGTGAAGCAGATATCATTGCAGAAGCTGGTATGAAAGGCGCTGTAACGATTGCGACGAACATGGCGGGTCGTGGTACGGATATTAAGCTCGGAGAAGATATTAAAAACGTTGGTTTAGCAGTTATCGGTACAGAGCGTCACGAAAGTCGTCGTATTGATAATCAGTTACGTGGTCGTGCTGGTCGTCAAGGGGACCCTGGTGTTACGCAGTTCTACTTATCGATGGAAGATGAATTAATGCGCCGCTTCGGTTCAGATAACATGAAAGCAATGATGGATCGTCTTGGTATGGATGATTCTCAGCCAATCGAAAGTAAAATGGTTTCTCGTGCAGTAGAATCTGCGCAAAAACGTGTAGAAGGAAATAACTATGATGCACGTAAGCAGTTACTACAATACGATGATGTACTTCGTCAGCAACGTGAAGTTATTTACAAACAGCGTCAAGAAGTAATGGAGTCTGAGAACTTACGCGGCATTATTGAAGGTATGATGAAATCTACAGTAGAGCGTGCGGTTGCACTTCATACACAAGAAGAAATTGAAGAAGATTGGAACATTAAAGGTCTTGTTGACTACTTAAATACAAACCTTCTGCAAGAAGGAGATGTGAAAGAAGAAGAGTTACGTCGTCTTGCTCCAGAGGAAATGAGTGAGCCGATTATCGCGAAATTAATAGAGCGTTACAATGACAAAGAAAAGCTTATGCCAGAAGAGCAAATGCGTGAGTTCGAAAAAGTTGTTGTATTCCGTGTTGTAGATACGAAATGGACAGAGCATATTGATGCGATGGATCACCTTCGTGAAGGTATTCATTTACGTGCTTACGGTCAAATCGATCCACTTCGTGAATATCAAATGGAAGGATTCGCAATGTTCGAATCAATGATTGCTTCTATTGAAGAAGAAATCGCTCGTTACATTATGAAAGCTGAAATTGAACAAAACTTAGAGCGTCAAGAAGTTGTTCAAGGTGAAGCAGTTCACCCATCTAGCGATGGCGAAGAAGCGAAGAAAAAGCCAGTTGTAAAAGGTGACCAAGTGGGCCGCAACGATTTATGTAAATGTGGTAGCGGTAAAAAATATAAAAACTGCTGTGGTATCGGGAAGTAATACAGGGCAGTAGTTCAGGCCGCTTTGCAAACTTTTATATCAAAAATGTATAATTAAGAAGGATTAAACTCTCTCCGTCATAAGTGGAGAGAGTTTCCCTTATTTTCATGCGAAAGTAACAGCAATTACATAGAGGTGAAGGAAATGGAATTAGTAGAAATTAGACAGGAATTAGAGAAAATGGCTAAGAGATTAGCGGCTTTTAGGGGGTCTCTTTGACCTCCCTACTAAGGAGAAACAAATTGCAGAATTCGAAGAGAAAATGATGGGTGCAGGATTTTGGGATGACCAACAAGGCGCACAAGCTGTAATTAACGAAGCAAATGCACTGAAAGATATGGTTGGAAAGTTCCGTCAGTTAGATGAGACATTCGAAAACTTAGAAATCACGCATGAGCTTTTAAAAGAAGAGTATGATGAAGATTTACATGAGGAGCTTGAATCAGAAGTAAAAGGCTTAATTCAAGAAATGAATGAGTATGAACTTCAGTTATTATTAAGCGATCCGTATGATAAAAATAACGCGATTTTAGAATTACACCCAGGTGCTGGTGGAACAGAGTCACAGGACTGGGGTTCTATGTTACTACGTATGTACACACGTTGGGCTGAAAAACGTGGCTTTAAAGTTGAAACAGTTGACTACTTACCAGGTGACGAAGCTGGTATTAAGAGTGTTACTTTATTAATTAAAGGTCATAACGCTTACGGTTACTTAAAGGCAGAGAAAGGTGTACATCGTCTTGTACGTATTTCACCATTCGATTCTTCAGGCCGTCGTCATACATCGTTCGTATCTTGTGAAGTTGTACCTGAATTCAATGATGAAGTTGAAATTGAAGTGCGTACGGAAGACTTGAAAATTGATACGTACCGCGCAAGTGGAGCTGGTGGACAGCACGTTAATACGACAGATTCAGCAGTTCGTATTACGCATACACCGACAAATACGGTTGTAACGTGTCAGTCAGAGCGTTCTCAAATTAAAAACCGTGAGCACGCGATGAAAATGTTAAAAGCGAAATTATATCAAAAGAAATTGGAAGAGCAACAGGCACAATTAGATGAGATTCGTGGAGAGCAAAAAGAAATCGGATGGGGTAGCCAAATCCGTTCTTACGTATTCCACCCATATTCTCTTGTGAAAGACCACCGTACAAATACAGAGGTTGGTAACGTGCAAGCAGTTATGGATGGAGAAATTGATCCGTTTATTGATGCTTACTTACGTTCTCGCATTTAATAAGCGAAAAAAAGCCAACAAAATTGTTGGCACATGCTGAGGATATAGAGGATATAAAGAGTATTATTTTATTTATATGGATGAGGTACAGAGGAAGAGGAGTTGGAAACGACAACTTCTCTTTTTGATGGGATTATATGTAGTATACAGTGTTGTATATTGTTTTGTAAAAAGTAGAGAATAGTAAAACAGAGCGGCAATAGAGTAATACTTTATACAGAACTTTTCTGATTTCCCGTTCAAAAAGGATTCTTTATAGAAGTTTATAAGTTGTTCACAGAATTGAAACATCTTATAAAAGCTTTATATTATTGGGGTTCTCACTGTATTTTTGAAGAATATGAAATATACCTTAGTTTTTCTATATAAAGATAATGCTTATAATGAAAATGAGTGTGTTAGGAATGAAAAGAATATCAACAATGGGGAGCGATAGAAGTGAAAAAGAAATTGTTGGCTATTGCGCTAGGAACATCAGTCGTTTTTGCTTTAGGAGCGTGTGGAAATAAAGAAGAGAGTAAGTCTTCGAACCAGTCTGCAAGTACAGACAGTGCAGAACAAATTTTCCAAAGAAGTTGTGCTGGATGTCACGCAACAGATTTATCAGGGGCAACTGGACCTGATTTGAGAAAGGTAGGCGGTAAGTACGACGCTGCAGATATCGAAGAAATTATTAAAAAAGGTCGCGGTTCAATGTCACCAGGACTTATTCAAGGTGAAGATGCGAAAAAAGTAGCTGAATGGTTAGCTGAACATAAATAAGAAGGGTAAAATGGACGAGTTGATTCATATAGTCAACTCGTTTCCCTTTTTGGGGGATGTAACATAACTGTAACAAAAATGTATCCGAATTGGAAACCGTTTGATGTTACAATGGGGTTTGTAGAATTTTGCTGAAATATATTACATAGAGTAGTATTGCTTAGAAACAGAGTATAAGTAGACTACCTTCAACAAGAATGGTTAAGCGGGAATAAAAGGCTATCTTTTATTTTCAAATGTACAGAAAAGTATTTCGAAAAAAATCATTAAGTATTGGGTGATAAATAATGATAAAAATGACGAATGTTTATAAGGAGTACCCGAATGGTATGAAAGCCATTGCTGGTCTCACAGTTAACATTAAACAAGGTGAGTTTGTATACGTAGTTGGACCGAGTGGAGCCGGAAAATCTACATTTATTAAAATGATGTATCGTGAAGAGAAGCCATCTACAGGATCAATTAATGTAAATGGACTTGTCATTGAAACATTGGCAGAAAGAGATGTTCCATATTTCCGTCGTCAATTAGGCGTAATTTTCCAAGATTTTAAATTACTACCTAAATTAACGGTATATGAGAATGTTGCGTTTGCCTTAGAAGTAATTGAAGAAGAACCAGATGCAATTCGTGAGCGTGTAACAGAAGTTTTAGGTCTTGTAGGTCTTGAAGATCGTGCAGACGCACTTCCAGGTGAACTTTCAGGTGGAGAGCAACAACGTGTTGCGATTGCGAGAGCGATTGTAAATCGACCAAAGGTTGTAATTGCCGATGAGCCAACAGGTAACTTAGATATTGAAACAGCTCTAGATATTATGAAGATTTTTACTCGCATTAATGAGCGCGGTACAACAATTGTTATGGCGACGCATAATGCAGATATCGTAAATACAATTCGTCATCGTGTAATCGCGATTGAAGGCGGAAAAATTGTTCGAGACGAGATTGAGGGAGGATACGGATATGAAGGCTAAGACCCTTAGTCGACATTTGCGAGAAGGTGTAAAAAATCTATCCCGTAACGGATGGATGACGTTTGCTTCTGTTAGTGCAGTAACAGTTACATTATTACTTGTAGGTGTCTTTTTAACAGCCATTATGAATATGAACCATTTTGCGACGAAGGTAGAGCAAGATGTTGAGATTCGTGTACACATTGATCCAGCAGCAAAAGAAGCTGATCAAAAGAAATTAGAAGATGATATGAGTAAGATTGCAAAAGTAGACTCTATTAAATATTCTTCTAAAGAGGAAGAGCTAAAAACCTTAATTAAAAGCTTAGGCGATAGCGGAAAAGCGTTTGAGTTATTTGAACAAGATAACCCACTGAAAAACGTATTCATTGTAAAAGCAAAAGAACCAACAGATACAGCAACAATTGCGAAAAAGATTGAAAAAATGCAGTTTGTAAGTAACGTTCAATACGGTAAAGGTCAAGTTGAAAAATTATTTGATACTGTAAAAACAGGACGTAATATCGGGATTGCACTAATTGCTGGTCTTTTATTCACAGCGATGTTCTTAATCTCTAACACAATTAAAATTACAATTTATGCTCGTAGTACAGAAATCGAAATTATGAAACTTGTAGGTGCAACAAACTGGTTTATTCGTTGGCCGTTCTTGTTAGAGGGATTATTCCTAGGAGTATTGGGATCAATTATTCCAATTGGTCTAATTCTTGTTACGTATAATTCACTGCAAAGTGTGTTTAACGAAAAACTTGGCGGAACAATTTTCGAGCTTCTACCATATAGTCCTTTCGTATTCCAATTAGCTGGTTTACTAGTATTAATTGGGGCTTTAATCGGTATGTGGGGAAGTGTAATGTCAATTCGTCGTTTCTTAAAAGTATAAAAAGTTGCAAACATAATTCGTACAAGCTTATCATATAGTAGAAATAGGTAAAGGCATCACACGCTGTGTGATGCCTTTTGCTACACCACCTGTGTGTTTTGGAAAGGGGAATTCCGCATTGAAACGTAGAGTTGCAATTATTGGAATGGTTGTTGCATTTTTAATTGGTGCTGGCGGAATGTTTGCAGGTATGTCTTTATTTGGGGTTAACCCAGCAGAAGTGACGCAAACAATTTCGAGTGGAAACGCTAGCACTGCGCAAGGGAATTTGGCAAAAATTAATGAGGCGTATGCACTAATTGATTCACGTTATGTGGAAGACGTGAAGGATGACAAGTTAGTCGAAGGTGCAATACAAGGTATGTTGTCTACGCTGAAGGACCCTTATTCCACGTATATGGATAAAGAAACGGCTAAACAGTTTAGTGAATCGCTTGATCCTGAGCTAGAGGGGATTGGGGCTGAGGTGAACAAAACGGACGGTAAGCTTATTATCGTATCACCAATTAAAGGCTCACCGGCAGAAAAGATTGGAATTAAACCGAATGACCAAATTTTATCTGTAGATGGAAATAGTGTGAAAGATTTATCACGTGAAGAAGCAGTATTAAAGATTCGTGGTAAAAAAGGAACGACTGTCGCGATTGAAATTAAGCGTGCAGGAGTAGCTGATCCGATTGTATTTAAAATTAAGCGTGAAAAAATTCCGATCTTCACAGTGTTTAGTTCTGTGAAACAAGAGAGCGGAAAAGATATCGGTTATATGCAAATCACTTCCTTTGCTGAAAATACAGCGAAAGAATTTAAGGATCAGTTAAAAGAGTTAGAGAAGAAAAACATAAAAGGCTTAGTTATTGACGTGCGTGGTAATCCTGGTGGCTACTTAAATAGTGTAGAAGAGATACTAGGGGAAATTATGACGGATAAAAAGCCGATGCTACAAGTAGAGCAACGAAATGGTGAGAAGAAGAAATTCTCTACGGAATTGAAAGAGAGAAAATCATATCCAATTTCAGTATTAATTGATAACGGAAGTGCTTCTGCTTCAGAGATTTTAGCGGGTGCGCTAAAAGAGGGAGAAGGATACGATTTAATTGGTGAAAAAACGTTTGGTAAAGGTACTGTTCAACAAGCCGTTCCATTTAAAGATGGCAGCAACATCAAATTAACGATGTTTAAATGGTTAACACCGGATGGAAACTGGATTCATAAAAAAGGAATCGCGCCAACCGTAGAAGTGAAGCAACCGGATTATTATCATGCGACACCAATTCAAATTGAAAAGACACTTTCATACAATTCAAATGATGTACAAGTAAAGCACGCGCAGGAAATGCTTAAGAGCTTAGGATATGTACCAGGACGTGAAGATGGATACTTTAGTAAAGAGACAGAATCAGCGCTGAAAGCATTCCAAAATGCGAATGAGATGGAAGCGACAGGACAGCTAGATAAAAAGACAGCTGAGGCGATTCAAACGAAAATTATTGAAAAAATCCGTTCTGGAGAAAACGATCTACAATTACAATCAGCATTAAAATTAATAGCGAAATAAAAAAATACAGGCAGTTTGCTGCCTGTATTTTTTTGTGTTAAACAAACGTTTGTCCAGTTATGATAATATAAAAAGAAAGAATGATATAAATGGTGGTGAATGGGTTCGTGGAGGCATGGATTTTTGAAATAATGCGGGCAGTTGGACGTTTTTTCTTACACCCTGCTGTCTATGTATTTTTAATAAGTAGTATCTTCGTTGGATACTTACGTATGTTAAGAGAACGAAAGGATTTTTCCTTTAAAGTTTATGATATTTGGTTTGAACTGCGAACATCTCTATTTGCGGGAGTTGGATACGGATTAATTGTATCTATTATTACAATTGGACTTGGCCTTGTTGTTTCCAAAGCGAGCTTATGGGTCATCTTACTTTGGACGTTATTATTTGGATTAACTGCTATGTATCGATATTTATCAGCAGCTTATACATTTAGTATCGCAATTGTATGCGTTCTATTATCTTCTAAGCTACCAGTTTCCTTCTTACAGCTTGGAGAAGGTGAAGAGAGTACGATTGTATCTCTTGCTATTTTGCTAGGCGTCATGCTCGTTGTAGAGGGCTTATTGATTTCTAAAAATGCAGTAGGATATTCTACGCCGAAGGTTAGGAAGGGTAAGCGTGGGCTAAAGATTGGTTTACACGAATCCAAGCGTTTATGGATCATTCCTATTTTTATTCTTGTACCAGGTGATGCGGTAACGCAGTTTATTTCATGGTGGCCTGTCGTTTCAATCGGTTCTGATACATATTCTCTATTCCTCGTTCCATTTTTAATTGGATTTATGAGAAGGATCAGAAGTTATGAGCCGACGGAAGCTTTATTATTTACAGGAAGACGTGTCTATGGCTTAGCAGCACTTGTGCTCGTTTTAGGAATCGCAAGTTATTGGTGGCATGTATTTGCAATTATCGCGATGGGAGTCGCAATGCTTGGGCGTTTCACGATTTCCATGCAAGAAAAAATTTCTGATGAGACAAGACCAGCGTACTTCGCTGCACGTAATGATGGGCTCGTTGTATTAGATACAATCCCGAATACAATTGGTGCAGAGCTGAATTTACTACCTGGAGAAATTATTACGAAAGTAAATGGAGTCGTTCCAAGAAGTGCTGAGGAATTTTATGATGCGCTTCAAACGAAGACGACAGGGGCGTTTTGTAAATTAGAAGTATTAGATACAAATGGTGAGCTTCGTCTTGCTCAAACGGCGTTGTATGCTGGGGGACACCATGAATTAGGTGTTGTGTTTGTTCAGCAGGAGCATGAGTGGGATTCGGAAGCGATGTAATAGAAGTGAGGGTGTCACCTTGTGGTGATGCTCTTTTTTTGTATGAGGGGGCGGTAGTTAGTATATGAAATTTATATCAGCGATTATTGGAATATATCAGCGCAACTGAAAATATATCGGCGATTATTCAAGTATATCGACTTTCCGGCAAAAAACGACAACTAGCGTAAACCTTATTTTAGTTTCGTAGTCGAATCACTTGAATAATTATTTGATAATGGTTATCATTTAGGGAGTCTTTTGAATTTTGGAAAATGGAGGGAAGATATGCTACGTAAATTTTTTTCTTACTATAAACCGTACAAAGGTTTATTTATACTCGACTTTTCTTGCGCAGTTATCGCAGGATTACTAGAACTTGGATTCCCACTTATCGTAAATCAATTTATTGATAAGTTATTGCCAGGACAAAACTGGACGCTTATTTTATGGGCTTGTTTCGGTTTACTTGCAGTTTATATGTTAAATGCAGGCTTGCAATATGTCGTTACATATTGGGGACATATGCTTGGTGTTAACATTGAAACGGATATGAGGCAGAAATTATTTGATCACATTCAAAAGCTATCATTCAGATTTTTTGACAATAATAAAACAGGTCATTTAATTTCACGTCTTACGAACGATTTAATGGAAATTGGGGAAATTGCTCACCACGGGCCAGAAGATTTATTTATCGCTGTAATGACTTTAGTTGGGGCATTCTCATTTATGATGATGATCAACTGGAAGTTAGCGCTATTAACGTTCTTCGTCATTCCATTCCTATTATGGTTAGCACTTTACTTCAACAAAAAAATGACAGGTACGTTTAGACGTTTATTCTCAGACGTTGCTGATTTCAATGCATGTATTGAGAATAACGTTGGTGGTATCCGCGTTGTACAAGCATTCGGAAATGAAAAGTTTGAGAAAGAGCAATTTGCTGTGAATAATGCTCGTTTCCGTACAACGAAATTAATGGCGTATAAAATTATGGCGCTAAATTCGTCAATTAGTTATATGCTCATGCGTCTCGTAACGCTCTTCGTCTTAATATGCGGTACATGGTTTGTTCTGCAAGGTGAATTAACGTACGGTGGATTTATCGGATTTGTTCTATTAACGAATATTTTCTTCCGCCCAATTGAAAAAATTAATGCGGTAATCGAAAGCTATCCGAAAGGGATTGCCGGTTTTAAGAGGTATGTAGAGCTTCTTGAAACAGAGCCTGATATTGTAGACTCTAAAGATGCAATGGAAGTGAAGCATGTACATGGCGATATTCAATATAACAACATTACGTTCGGATATGAAAATAAAGAACCAATTTTAAATGACATTAGTTTGAAAATCCATGCAGGTGAAACGGTTGCGTTCGTTGGACCATCAGGCGCTGGAAAAACGACGTTATGTAGCTTATTACCACGTTTTTATGAGCAATCATCTGGATCGATTCAAATTGATGGTATTGATACGAAAGATATGACGTTATCTTCACTTCGTAAGCAAATCGGAATTGTGCAGCAAGATGTGTTCTTATTCTCAGGAACGATACGTGAAAATATTGCTTACGGAAATTTAAAGGCGTCAGAGGCTGAAATTTGGCAGGCGGTAAAACGTGCGCAGCTAGAAGACCTAATTTACTCACAACCAGACGGTTTAGATACTGTTATCGGTGAGCGCGGCGTGAAACTTTCAGGCGGACAGAAGCAACGTCTAGCGATTGCCCGTATGTTCTTGAAAAACCCGCCAATATTAATTTTAGATGAAGCGACTTCTGCACTAGATACAGAGACGGAACTAGCAATTCAAAAATCGCTTGCAGAATTAGCAGTTGGCCGTACAACATTAGTGATTGCGCATAGACTTGCAACGATTAAAAATGCAGATCGCATCGTCGTTGTAAATAAAGACGGTATTGCAGAGCAAGGTTCACATGATGAATTAGTTGAACGTGGCGGAGGATATAGTAGGTTATACGAAGCTCAGTTTAGTTCGTAAATATAATTTGGACTGAATTAGTGCACCATAAGTAGGTGAAAATCTCATATGGGAGGCTATAACAGTAAATAAGAATCTATAAAAAACTATAAAAATTTACAATTACAGGTTTTATATTTTACAGAATTCAACCTATAATATTTTCAGGTGATGAAAAGGGGGAAAAGGATGAAAACAACACGTACTTGTAAAATCAATTCTATTACAAAAGAACAAACGGAAGCTTTAATTACTTTGATCCGTACGTTCGAAAGTGCAAAACGATATAGTTTTAATCGTTTGATTGAGGGCGAAAACGAGAAAGAATTGATAAAAAAACTACAACCTAAATATTTATTAAATAAACGTTTTTGTGAAGATGCGATTTTACAAGCGCAAACGATCCTTTTCTCTCAAAAAGAACTTCTTCCTGTTTACCTAGAAAACAATCAAAAAAAGTTAGAAAAGACGTTACAAAAAATAGATGATTATGAACGCGGCAAAAAAAGACCTAAACAAGTTTCATTAGAAACTTGTTTAATTGGTTTAAGAAAACGAAAACAAAAATTAGAACAAAGAATTGAAACGTATGCAAAACATATTAAAAATAAAACATTACCTCCTATTATTTTTGGTGGGCGGAAAAATTTCTATGAAAGAATGAAAAACAAGATATCCAATCAAGAATGGAAAGATTTGCGGACACGACAATTATATTCTCGCGGAGATAAAAGCAAAAAAGGGAATTTGAACATGCGCATTACAGTTGATGACTGTGGGCAAGGATGGTTAGAAATTGCAAATCCATTAGGACGAACAAATGGAAAAACAAAGAGCCCCCGAATCAAAGTTCCGATTATGATTCCATATCGTTTTTATCATCAAATTACAAATGGCGTTATGGGAAAGCAAATCGGTGTAAATCCAAAAGGAAAACCGATTATAGAGCATCAAAAATATAGTGTGGAAATCATTCGTAAACAAAATGAATTTTATGTAAATATTACGTTTGATGAAACAGAAATAGGTCGTGTACTAGATTTCAAGGAAACACCACAATCAGATGTAATTGCAGGAATTGATGTAAATCCGGACCGCATTGCAGTTAGTTTATGTACAAAACAAGGTAATTTTAAAGGTTCAAAAATTTTTTATCTACACAATCTGAATACATTTTCAACAAACAAACGCGCAACGATAATTGGACAAATCGTACAACAAATTAAAAAATGGTTATTGGAAAACAATGTAGGTGGAATTGTTTTAGAAGATTTAAAGTTTCAACAATCTCATGATACTGATAAATACAGTAATCGTAATTTCCATCAATTTACGTATAAAAAGATGTTGAACAGTTTAATTCGTATGGCTCTTCGTAACGGATTTTCTGTTAAAACAGTAAACCCCGCTTATACAAGTGTGATCGGAAAATTAAAATACAGTAAAAATTTCGGTATTAGTGTTCATGAAGCAGCCGCATTCACGATCGCAAGACGTGGATTAGAATTGCAAGAACAATTACCACAAGAAATTATATTATTATTAAAAAACCAAATTACAACAAAACTGCGTATTCTTGTTGCTTCCATGGAAGAAAGTAAAAAGAATACGCAAAAAGTATATAAAAAATGGTTACAAACAATTCAAACGTGGAAAGAATATCATAATTGGAAATTGTGGAGCATTCTTCACAAAACTGTTTATATGAACAATCAACAATTCGTATTTAAAATTTAAATGAGAAGGGGGGTACTGGTTTATTTCTTATAACCTCTTGCATACTACTGACTTGGATGAATGGTAGTATGCAAGGACAGATCGTTCCTAACAGGAACCTGCCGTCATTCTTTCACAATAGGTGGATGAAAAGGTCACAACCCTTACGGACAGGAAAAAGGTGAGATTCCTTTTCGGTAGTTGGCATTTGACTTGGTTCGCCAACAATTTATAGATTTTTATAAGAATTTTAAACCAGGCTATAAAGTATGATTGTAACAACAACGTCTACAATTCAAGGAAAAGAAATTATTGAGTATATCGATATCGTCAATGGAGAAGCGATTATGGGCGCGAATATCGTTCGTGACCTTTTCGCTTCTGTCCGTGACGTTGTCGGCGGTCGTGCTGGCGCTTATGAAAGTAAATTAAAAGAAGCGCGCGACATCGCGATGGAAGAAATGAAAACTTTCGCAAGACAAAAAAATGCGAACGCAATTGTTGGTATCGACGTGGATTACGAAGTAGTTCGCGAAGGGATGCTAATGGTTGCTGTAAGCGGGACTGCTGTCCGAATATAAAGTAAAAAGCCGTGCTGATGCACGGCTTTTTGTTGTTATGTCTAATATTTCTATGTCGAAGTTCCAATATTTCTTGGGAAATGCGGAAGGCCCTGTCGATATATAGGGAAGACATTAGAGCGCTTCTTTACATTCGTGGATTTGAACTAATAATGTTTCGTATTCTTGTTCGAGAGATTTGATGTCATCATTTTTGTCAAACTTATTTCTGCTTGTAATTTTTGAATTCATTATTATAAATTTGTGCCTTTGCTAGTGCCTCAGTATCATTTTGGATTTCATCTAGTCCATTCGCATCTCCAACAATATACCCTTCAAATGATGAACCAACAAAATCAAAGATGTATTGGAACTGGGAGATAAGCGGTAATGCTTTTAGTTTCGGATTATCGCCGCCAACGATAACAACGTACATTTTTTTGCCTTTCATTTTCTCTTTGAAATGAAGAGATGTATCGCGCAAGCTTTGTGACCAGCGATCGACGAAGTTTTTCATATGACCGCTCATTCCGTACCAGTATAGCGGTGTAGCGAAGATAATTGTGTCGTGCGTTAGCATGCGTTGCGTTAACTGCTCGTAGTCATCGTTTACAGGTTGGAATCCTTCTGCATCATGACGCTTATCTGTAATAGGATAGACTGTGTGATCACGTAAATAAATTTGTTCTGTTTCAATTCCATCAATCATCATATGTGTTAAAGTTTCCGTATTTCCGTTTTGTCTTGAACTGCCATGTATAACAAACATGTAATCATCCCTTTTCTTTTGCTTGTTTTAGGAGTGAAACGTGTTTTTGCAAATTCGTTTGGATGTTGGAAAGTAATGAGATTTGATTTGTTACTTCATTGAGTTTATCTTCGTAAAGCGTAAGGATGCTGCTGCAAGGATTTTCGTACAGATGCGGTTCGATTTCAAGGCAGCGCAGCATCTTTGCCGTCTCTTCTAAATTTAAGCCAATTTGTAAGTACATTTGAATAAGCTCCACTTTTTCGATAGCACTTTCATCGAAATCGCGATAGCCATTTGCGAGGCGCTTCGAAGGGAGTAATCCCTTTTCTTCGTAATGTCTTAGTGACCTTTCGCTAACGCCAGTTTCTTTTGATAACTCCCCGATTCGCAATGCGTTTCACTCCTTCTACATGTATTGTAAACCTTCACACTAATGTGAGGGTCAACTCTGTTTTTTCGCAAAAGAATCTACATGATTTAAAAACACTTGAATAGCTTTAGATGGGATGAAATATTTGCCACGCACGATGGAGAATGGACGGATAAGTTGTTCATTTGGAACTTCGACGTGGAATAGTTCTTTTGCTAGTAGCTCTTTCCGTACAGTCCAATCAGAAAGTATAGCAATGCCAAGACCGGCTGCGACGGCTTCCTTTACACTTTGGATACTACTAAATGTAAAGAATCGTTTCATTTTTAAATGGTGTTGATGAATAAATCGGTCACTATAAGCACGTGTGCCAGAACCACTTTCTCTTAATACCCATACCTGGTCTTGGAGTGTCCTTTCGTTTATTTCATTTGTGCGGAGCAGTGGATGGTTTGGCGGGACGACGAGCTTCATTTCATCTTGCATAAACGTTTCAACGTCAACATCAGCATATACAACTTGCCCTTCTACTAAGCCGATATCAATTTGATTAGAGCGAAGGCTTTGCAAAACGTCTTCTGTATTTGAAATAAAGGTATGAACTTCGACGCGTGGATTTTCATTGGCATAATTAGCGAGTATTTTTGGAAGTAAGTATTCGCCAATTGTAAAACTAGCACCGATGCGAAGCGTCCCTGTTACAACGTTATGTAGTTCGTTAATTTCTTGCTTAGCATCCTCGTAAAGAGAGAGCATTTGCTTTGCGTGTATATATAAAATGTTTCCGGCCTCGGTCACTTGAACGTGCTTTGGGGAGCGCTGAATGAGTGTAGTTCCAAATTCATTTTCTAAGTTGCGTATATGCATACTTACGCCAGGCTGTGAAAGGTTTAATAATTCTGCAGCACGGGAGAAATGTTTTTGCTCAACAACGGTAACAAAGATTTTTAAAATGTCTACGTTCATATAATCGGCTCCTTTCTTTTTCTATCATCTTATCATAAGTATTTCTGATGATAGAGATTTAGTATTAGTATTAAACTTATTATAGAAACTCTCTTATAATGTAAGTAGAAAGAACATGCATGTTCCAATACGATTATTGGAGTGGTTCGAAGTGGAACAAACACTTGTTATACAAAAGAAAAAGGGCTTTGGTTTTTCACAAGGGATTGGGATTACACTATTAATCGCAATCGCTGCGAAATATTTAGCAGAGCTTCCATTTTTAAATATTATGGGACAATTAGTAATTGCTATTCTAATTGGGATGGTTTGGCGTGCGACAATTGGAGTCCCTCATGAAGCCATTGCGGGGACGAACTTTGCGAGTAAGAAGTTGCTTCGCTTTGGGATTATCTTACTTGGAATGCGATTAAACCTTGTTGATATTGCGAAGGCGGGGCCGAAAGTATTGGTCATCGCAGCGGTTGTTATTACATTTACAATTTTCGTTGTATATGGACTAACGAAAGTATTTAAAGTAGAAAAGAAACTTGGCATTTTAACAGCGTGCGGAACAGCAATTTGCGGCGCTGCTGCAGTCGTGGCAATTGCGCCGCAAGTGAAAGCGAAGGATGATGAAACGGCAGTTGGTGCCGCAATTATTGCAATTTTAGGTACGATATTTACGCTTATTTATACGTTATTATATCCAGTGCTTGGCCTATCTCCATACGGATACGGAGTTTTCTCAGGGGCGACGCTGCATGAAATTGCTCATGTTATCGCAGCTGCGGCGCCAGGAGGAAGTACGGCTGTAGACATCGCAGTTATCGTGAAACTAACGCGTGTTGCGATGCTCGTACCAGTAGCAATTTTAATTGGGTTATGGTTTGGTAAGAGTGAAGGTAGCAAAGAAAAGAGATCGTGGCGAGACCTTCCAATTCCGTGGTTCATTTTTGGATTTTTAGCGATGAGTGCGGTGCATTCGCTCGGCGTGATTCCAGAAGTTGTTGCGGGTTATATTGTAGTCATCGCTTATATGCTTATCGCAATGGCGATGGCGGGGCTTGGTTTAAATGTAGAGTTTAAAACGTTCCGTAAGTTAGGAAGCAAAGCATTCGTGGCGGGACTGATTGGTTCGGTTTGCTTATCGGTTCTTGGATACGTTCTTGTATATGCGTTAGGGTTTATGTAGTAGAGGAGAGAGCTGTTCCCGAAGGTATATTTTGGGGCAGCTTTTTCTTATGCTTATAGTTTTACGGCTGTCGATATATTTGGAAAATCGCCGATGTAAATTAAATTACTCTTGTATTTTGTTAGAGTAGATGTTCAGTGAAACGTTTTTCTAAAATTTGTAAAGATATCTTTACTTGTAACTGGAAAATATTTATAATTTAAGTAAAGATATCTTTACTTTTGAAGGTGGAGCCTATGGGTGTGAAAAATAAAATTAAAGAATTAAGAAAGCAACATCATATAACACAAGTTGAAATGGCAAAGGCGATGCAGGTGACGCGGCAGACAATCGTGGCGATTGAAAACCATCATTACAACCCGAGTCTAGAGTTATCCTTAAAAATCGCCAAATATTTTGGAGTGAAGGTGGAAGAAATATTTACGCTAGAGTAAGGGGAGGAAAAATGAACGATACGAAAAAGCTATTGATCGGTGCGACTTTTGGATTGTTTTTGGGAGACGTTATAGTTCATATTATGAATCCGGTTATACCAATTTTACCGCTCGTATTTAGTAATATTTTAGCGATTGTATTTCTAGTGTTGTATACAAATTATAAAAATCGTAAGTGCAGAAAAGAAGAACTTCCCGATATAGATGAGCGAGTAAATGAAAATATAAAAAAGCATGTAAACGTCTCATTTGTATTCGCATTTCTGTTGCTTATTGTTTATATTGTTGCGAGTAAAGCAATAGGCAGGGCTGTTATACCAGTGCAAGAGATATTTATAATATGTAGTTCCTTATTTGCGGGTAGTCTCATCATAGGAGTTATGGTAGGCAAACGAGCATAGTGATAGGAGGAATGAAAAATGCAAGATGAGTTTGAGAGATTTCAGTCGGATAAAGCGTTTAAATATGTAGGGTTATTTTTCACGATTAGTTTAGCAATATGGAGTTTATATAATTTAATTGTTGACGGAAATGCTGGTATGCCTTTTGTTTTATTTGTACTAGGGCAGTTTGTTTATTTCTTTGTGAACTATTGGCCGAAGTGGAAATATAGAAATAGTAAAGAGGCTGATCGTGTATAAGTATGGCATCGACGAGTATTTTCGCAACAAGGAATAGATAGAAAAAGGGGAACTGGGATGGGATTACCGGTATTATGTGTCGCTACAGTCATATTTGCGCTTCTTTGGGGAATGCAAAATTTTTCTCGTAATCCAGTGCCAAGCATTTGTATTATGATTGGTACTGTAGGTTTATCTTATTATTTATTACTATTAGCCCATTATCATAAAACAGCAACGAGCATTGTTGTAGGAGCACTTATTTTATTTTGTGGTCGTGCTGTACAAAAGGGGTTATTTCCATAAAAGCTGTTTATACAAAGAGTATAAACAGCTTTTTGTATTTTTTTTACAAAACACTTGAAAGTGACGTAACGTCATCTTTTATAATGAAGGGGAAGAGGTGATGGTAGTGATTTCAATACAACAATTGACGAGAGAAACAGGGGTTACGGTACGTACATTACGTTATTATGATCAAATAGATTTATTGAAGCCGAGTGGTAAAACAGAGGGTGGACATCGGTTATATAGTGAAGCTGACGTTATTCGTTTGCAACAAATTTTATTTTTAAAAGAAATGGGATTTTCATTAAAAGAAACTGCGAATATGTTAGTAAAAGATGAGCTCGATTTAAAAAGTTCGCTTGAAAAACAACTTCGGTTTGTACAGGAAGAACAAAAGAAATTTAATCGAATGGAGAGTGTTTTACAAGCAGTTGTTTATTCGGTAGATGTGGAAGGAGAAATCGATTGGAAAGTTATGTTTGAACTGATTCAGCTTTCGAAGCAGTCTTCCCGTATACGTGAAATATTTCAAAATGAAGTGTTTTCAAAGGAAGAACAAAAATTGCTTCATAATTTACCAAACATGAGTAAGGAAGACCCGAATGTTTTAGAATGGGTAGATTTATTAAAGCAATTCCGTACTTTTATGAAAGACGGTAAAGAAGTAGCTAGTGATGAGGTACAAGGGGCAACGAAGAGATTAATGCAGAAATGTTTAGAAATGGCTAATGGTGACGAAGCTTTTTTAGATAAGTTATGGGAAGTTAGAAAATCGAAGGAAGATTCACAGAAAATGAGCATGTATCCAATCGAAGAAGAACTTTTACTATATATGGATGAAGCTTTTCGCATTTATGATGAAAAGGAGAGGGATAAATGAGTATACTCGCAGAATATCGTTGGTATTTTTTAATTGGGGCAGAAATTGTATTTTGGTTATCGGCTATCGGTTTCTTTTTACTCCGTTACGGATTTCGTTTGAAAAAGGCGAGTTTTATTATGGGAATTGTGCTACTCGTAAATGAAGTGTTTATTTTAACTTTAGGGGTAGTGGACTATTATCAAACAGGAAAGTTTTCTAACTTTCAAATCATTACTGTAATCATTTTATTGTATGCGGTCTTTTACGGAAAAAAGGATTTGAAGAAGCTTGATATATTTGCGCAAAAATTAGTTGCAAAATGGCGGAATGAGCCAGCGCCTATTATAGAAGAACAGGTAGAATTAACAGGTATGGCTTATGCGAAGCAGGAAATAAAAAATTGGGTATTGCACCTTAGTTTGTTTGTTGTTGTGCATATTTTCTTTTTCTTTCTGTACGGTCTTGCCCCGGTTGAACAATGGCGTAATTGGTTAGAAACTGGAATTGTTTTAAATAAATCAGCTAGTCGAGTTAGCCAAGTTTGGGCGATTATACTTTTAGTGGATACAGCTATTTCATTTTCATATGTTCTTTTTCCGAAGAAGGAGAAAGGGAACAAGAAGCTAATTTCGTAGGGGAAATTAGCTTTTTTAGTATACCAACAGTTTGTGTAGGAGAGGATGACAATAAGAAAAAGAATTGGTTTTATATGCCTATTTCTCTTTAGTTTCGTAGCTTGCTCACAACCTAATACTACAATTGATAAGAAGAATGATGTCATTGTAAAGGGAGCAGGAATTCTCAATCTAGATAAATTTGAAAAGTTCGTTTTGAATGTCGAGCAAAGGGAAGTTGATAAAATAAGAATTGTACAGTATACCCTTGAAGGGGACCCGATTTTTCAAACGTTAGAGTATAGTGGGAACGATATATTTTATGTGTCAGATAATAGAAAAGATAAATTTGCTGGTGAGCATAAAGGGTTATATAAAGATAGTTGTAAAAGTATCGTTAAAGACCAGCGCGAATCAGGAATCACTTATAGGCTAATAGATTGTACGAATGAAGATGGGCGCAATGGATATGACTTATTATATGTATTTAAAAAATAGAGTTAGTAGAGGAAGGAAGTATGTACTCCTTCCTTTTTCAATGTATATATTGTCGAAAACTTTACCGAATATCTGTTCGTTTTTTTAGGTTTTTTATGAGTATTCGTGGTAAAATAATAATACAGATTTTTATGAGGAGGTCGGATTTTACTTGGAACATCAATTTGAAATTATCTCAGCGTATTCCCCACAAGGTGATCAGCCGGTAGCTATAGAGAAGCTTGTAGAGGGAATTAATAGTGGAAAGAAAAAGCAAGTGTTGCTTGGAGCAACAGGAACGGGTAAGACATTTACGATTTCAAATGTCATTAAAGAAGTGCAAAAGCCAACACTTGTTATGGCTCACAATAAAACGTTAGCAGGACAGTTATATAGTGAGTTGAAAGACTTTTTCCCGAATAATGCAGTTGAATATTTTGTTAGTTATTACGATTATTATCAACCAGAAGCGTATGTGCCGCAAACAGATACGTTTATTGAAAAAGACGCACAGATTAATGATGAAATTGATAAATTGCGTCACTCGGCAACGTCTGCATTATTTGAACGGGATGATGTAATTATTGTTGCGAGTGTTTCGTGTATATACGGCTTAGGTTCTCCAGAAGAATACCGTGAGTTAGTTGTTTCACTTCGAGTTGGTATGGAGAAGGACCGCAATCAATTGCTTCGTGAACTCGTTGATGTGCAGTATGGACGTAATGATATTGATTTCAAGCGTGGTACATTCCGTGTGCGCGGAGATGTAGTTGAAATCTTCCCAGCATCACTTGATGAGCATTGTATTCGAATTGAGTTTTTTGGCGATGAAATTGATCGCATTCGCGAAGTAAATGCGTTAACAGGTGAAGTATTAGCAGAACGTGATCATGTAGCAATCTTCCCGGCATCTCACTTCGTTACACGTGAAGAAAAGATGAAGGTCGCTATTGAAAATATCGAAAAAGAATTAGAAGAGCGTTTAAAGGAATTAAATGATAACGGCAAGTTGTTAGAAGCGCAGCGTATAGAGCAACGTACTCGTTATGATTTAGAAATGATGCGTGAGATGGGATTTTGTTCAGGGATTGAAAACTATTCCCGTCATTTAACACTTCGTCCAGCGGGTGCAACGCCGTATACGTTATTAGACTATTTCCCGGAAGATTTCTTAATTGTTATGGATGAGTCGCACGTATCAGTGCCGCAAGTAAGAGCGATGTATAACGGGGACCAAGCGCGTAAGCAAGTGCTTGTGGATCATGGATTCCGTCTGCCATCAGCTTTAGATAATAGACCGCTCACATTTGATGAGTTTGAAGAGAAAACGAATCAAGTTATTTACGTTTCAGCAACGCCAGGACCGTACGAGTTAGAGCAGTCACCAGAAGTAATAGAACAAATTATTCGTCCAACAGGGCTTTTAGATCCACCAATCGATATACGACCTATTGAAGGGCAAATTGACGATTTATTAGGAGAGATTCAAGATCGTATTGCAAAAAATGAACGTGTATTAATTACGACTTTAACGAAGAAAATGTCAGAGGATTTAACGGACTACTTAAAAGATGTAGGAATTAAAGTGAACTATCTTCACTCTGAAATTAAAACATTAGAACGTATTGAAATTATCCGTGACCTTCGCCTCGGTAAGTTTGATGTACTTGTCGGTATTAACTTATTACGGGAAGGATTAGATATTCCAGAAGTATCACTTGTAGCTATTTTAGATGCTGATAAGGAAGGGTTCTTACGTTCAGAGCGTTCACTAATTCAAACAATTGGTCGTGCCGCGCGTAATGAAAACGGCCGCGTTATTATGTACGCAGATCGTATAACAAGATCAATGGGAATTGCAATTGAAGAAACGCAGCGTCGTCGTACTATACAAGAAGCCTACAATAAAGAGCATGGTATTACGCCGAAAACGATTCAAAAAGGCGTACGTGATGTAATCCGTGCAACGACAACTGCTGAAGAGACAGAAACATACGAAGCAACTCCTGCTAAGAAAATGACGAAAAAAGAGCGTGAAAAGACAATTGCGAAGATGGAAGCAGAAATGAAAGAAGCAGCAAAAGCGTTAGACTTCGAGCGTGCAGCTGAATTAAGAGATTTACTATTAGAATTAAAAGCGGAAGGGTGAACAGAGTGAGTAAGAGCAAGGATTTTATTGTTGTAAAAGGTGCTAGAGCACATAACTTAAAAAATATTGATGTAACCATTCCGAGAAATCAGCTTGTCGTTGTAACGGGATTGTCTGGTTCGGGGAAATCATCATTAGCATTTGATACGATTTATGCAGAAGGGCAGCGCAGATACGTAGAATCGTTATCTGCGTATGCGCGTCAGTTTTTAGGACAAATGGATAAGCCGGATGTAGATACGATTGAAGGATTGTCACCAGCGATTTCAATCGATCAAAAAACGACGAGTCGTAATCCACGTTCAACAGTTGGAACGGTAACGGAGATTTATGATTATTTACGTTTATTATTTGCGCGAATTGGTACGCCAATTTGTCCGAATCATGGCATTGAAATTACATCACAAACAGTAGAGCAGATGGTAGACCGTGTTCTTGAATATCCTGAACGTACGAAATTACAAGTGTTAGCTCCCATCGTGTCAGGACGTAAAGGTGCACATGTAAAAGTACTTGAAGATATTAAGAAGCAAGGTTATGTTCGTGTACGTGTTGATGGTGAAATGCTTGATGTGTCTGAAGATATTGCACTAGATAAAAATAAGAAGCATTCTATTGAAGTTGTAATTGACCGTATTGTTGTAAAAGAAGGAATTGCAAGCCGTCTTGCTGATTCACTTGAAAGTGCATTAAAGCTTGGCGGGGGCCGCGTGTTAATCGATGTAATGGGAGAAGAGGAACTGTTATTTAGTGAACATCATGCTTGTCCACATTGTGGTTTTTCAATCGGAGAATTAGAACCGCGTATGTTCTCATTCAATAGTCCGTTCGGTGCATGTCCTTCTTGTGATGGACTTGGCTCAAAGCTAGAGGTAGATTTAGAACTTGTTATTCCGAACTGGGATTTATCATTAAATGAACATGCGATTGCGCCTTGGGAACCGACAAGTTCACAATATTACCCACAACTTTTACAATCTGTATGTAATCATTACGGCGTTGATATGGATATGCCTGTGAAAGATATACCGAAGGATTTATTTGATAAAGTGTTGTATGGGAGCGGTGAAGAGAAGGTTTACTTCCGCTATGTAAATGAATTTGGTCAAGTAAAGGAAAATGAGATTTTATTTGAAGGTGTTATCCCAAATATAGAGCGCCGTTATCGTGAGACGAGTTCTGATTATGTTCGTGAGCAAATGGAGAAGTATATGGCAGAACAAGCTTGTCCGAAGTGTAAAGGTGGACGCTTAAAGCCGGAGAGTTTAGCTGTTTTCGTTGGTGATAAAACGATTGCTGACGTAACGAAGTATTCAGTTCAAGAAGTACAAGAATTCTTCTCGAATGTAGAGCTAACGGAGAAACAACAAAAAATAGCTCATTTAATTTTAAGAGAAATTCAGGAGCGCGTTGGGTTCTTAGTGAACGTTGGTTTAGATTATTTAACGTTAAGTCGTGCCGCAGGAACTTTATCAGGTGGTGAGGCGCAACGTATTCGTTTAGCAACGCAAATTGGTTCTCGTCTTACTGGCGTACTTTACATTCTTGATGAGCCTTCTATCGGTTTACACCAGCGTGATAACGATCGTCTTATTCGTACATTGCAAGAAATGCGTGATTTAGGCAATACATTAATTGTTGTTGAGCATGATGAAGATACGATGATGGCTGCTGATTATTTACTGGATATTGGACCAGGTGCAGGTATTCACGGTGGGCAAGTCGTATCAGCGGGGACACCAGCTGAAGTAATGCAAGATGAGAATTCGCTAACAGGGAAGTATTTAAGCGGTAAAGAGTTTATTCCGGTTCCACTTGAAAGACGTAAAGGTGACGGACGTAAAGTGGAAATTGTCGGTGCAAAAGAGAATAACTTAAAGAACGCAAAGATGTCATTCCCGCTTGGTACGTTTGTAGCGGTAACGGGTGTATCTGGTTCTGGTAAAAGTACGATGATTAATGAAGTACTGTATAAATCGTTGGCGCAAAAGTTATATAAAGCGAAAGCGAAGCCAGGTACTCATAAAGAAATTAAAGGTCTTGAGCATTTAGATAAAGTAATCGATATTGATCAATCACCAATTGGACGTACGCCACGTTCCAACCCAGCGACTTATACAGGTGTGTTCGATGATATTCGCGATGTGTTTGCCCAAACAAATGAAGCGAAAGTACGCGGATATCAAAAAGGACGTTTCAGCTTTAATGTAAAAGGCGGACGTTGTGAAGCGTGCCGTGGTGATGGAATTATTAAAATTGAAATGCACTTCTTACCAGACGTATATGTTCCGTGTGAAGTTTGTCATGGTAAACGATACAACCGTGAAACGTTAGAAGTAAAATATAAGGATAAAAACATTTCTGAAGTGTTAGGGATGACAATTGAAGATGGGGTAGAGTTCTTCGCTAATATCCCGAAAATTAAGCGTAAACTTCAGACACTTGTAGACGTTGGGCTCGGTTATATGAAATTAGGACAGCCAGCAACAACGTTATCTGGTGGTGAAGCGCAGCGTGTGAAATTAGCTTCTGAATTACACCGTCGTTCTACTGGGCGTACGTTATATATTTTAGACGAGCCAACGACTGGTTTACATGCACATGATATTGCACGTCTTCTAGAAGTGCTGCAACGTCTTGTTGAGAGCGGTGAGACAGTACTTGTAATTGAACATAATTTAGATGTAATCAAAACAGCTGATTATATCGTCGACCTTGGACCAGAAGGCGGGGACAAAGGTGGACAAATCGTTGCGTCCGGAACGCCGGAGCAAGTAGTGAAAGAAGAGCGTTCATATACAGGTAAGTATTTAAAAGAGATTTTAAATCGTGATAAAGCAAGAATGAAAGAGAAGATAAAAGAAGTAGAGCTATCACAATAAGTGTATGACTAAAAACCGAGTGGAAATGACACTCGGTTTTTAATTCATAGGGGGAGAAAATGGAGTTTATAGATGTCTTAAGAAAGAAAAATATGAAGGTAAGAGAGTTTCAAAATTGGGGTGTATATTTTCGCAAGCGTTGGGAGGATAACTTTGCAAATCATGTAAGTGATGAGGAAAAAGAAGACATTTTTCTTTATGGAGATAAGTATGCATGTGGGTATCTTTGGCACATATTTAGTTATGAGAAAAAGAAGTGTTTAGAGGGTAAAGAAGCGGAGAACGCGTTTTATAATGAAGTGAAAAAGGAATGCTACATTTTCTATCAACACTGTGATGAGGTATTGTTAATAAAGGATGCGAGTTTATTACATATGGATGATATATTGCGTGAGATAGCTACGGCATATAAAGGTGATATCTATATTGTAGATAAAGATTTCACTTGGACCTTTGTGAAAACGCATGAACATGGATGGTATGGTCCTTATTTCGCAAGGAAGTGTTAGTAGGTATACAAGCGTGAAGAGTAGAATAAGTTGGTATAAGTGTTTGCATGATACTTGCGTTTATTATCTATTAGCGTATGATGAAATATATATGTTTAAAGGATGTGTAACGAAATGAGATGGATTGTATCACTTCTTGTAAATAGCGTTGTGTTAATCGCTGTATCGGGACTTTTAAAAGGGATTGCACCAGACGCGTTTTATGTAGCAAATATACAAACTGCAATTATTGCGAGTATTATTTTGGCTGTTTTAAATGTGTTCGTAAAACCGTTTTTAATTTTAATTACGCTACCAATTACAGTTGTAACTTTCGGGTTCTTCTTAATTGTTATTAATGCGATTACGTTAAAAATAGCAGATTCATTATTAGGCGATGCATTTAATATATCAGGATTTGGTGTAGCGATTGTTGCTGCAATTTGTATTTCAATTTTTAATATGATTATTGAAAAGGCAATTGTGGAACCTTTATATGAAAAAAAGAGAAAATGACAAAAAGAAAAACATTTCATGATGTGTATGAAATGTTTTTTTCTATTTATTAGAAACCGTATTTCTTGTTTCCAGAAAAAAATGGTACAATATCCGGTAGAATGGAATTTTACATCAAACGAGACTGAACCCGCAGCGGAGTGGAGGTTTATACATATGCCGAAAGTAAGGACAAAAGATTTAATTGAACAATTTCAATTGGAGTTAATAAGTGGTGAAGATGGAATTCATCGTCCGATTGATACGAGTGATTTATCAAGACCTGGAATTGAAATGGCAGGATTTTTCACATACTATCCAGCTGATCGCGTACAGCTTCTTGGAAAGACGGAGCTTACGTTCTTTGACACGTTAACATCAGAGCAAAAACAAGAGAGAATGAAAGCGCTTTGTACCGAGGAGACGCCATGTATTATTATAACTCGTAATCAAGATGTACCAGATGAGTTATTACAAGCATCACGTGAATCCGGCATGCCTTTATTACGTTCTTCTCAAACGACAACAAGATTATCAAGTCGTTTAACAAACTATTTAGAAGGTAAGTTAGCGCCAACAACTGCTGTTCATGGTGTATTAGTAGATATTTACGGTGTTGGTGTTTTAATTACAGGTCAAAGTGGTGTCGGTAAAAGTGAGACAGCTCTTGAACTTGTGAAGCGTGGCCACCGCCTTGTTGCGGATGATAGTGTAGAAATTCGCCAAGAAGATGAAGACACATTAGTAGGAAGCTCTCCAGATTTAATTGAGCATTTATTAGAAATTCGTGGTCTAGGTATCATTAACGTTATGACGTTATTCGGTGCAGGGGCAGTGCGAAATTATAAGCGTATTACACTTGTTATTAATCTTGAAATTTGGGATCAAAAGAAAAATTATGATCGCTTAGGTCTTGATGAAGAGAAGATGAAGATTATTGATACAGAACTAACGAAGATTACACTTCCAGTTCGTCCTGGTCGAAACTTGGCTGTTATTATTGAAGTAGCAGCGATGAACTTCCGTTTAAAACGTATGGGAGTCAATGCAGCACAGCAGTTCTCTGAACGATTAATGAGTGCGATTGAGTTAGGAAATCAGGAGTAAACTTTGGAGAGGGAGGTCATACATATGCTGTTAGGTTCTGTACCACAGCTTGACCGTGTAGCGATCCAACTTGGGCCGTTTCCTGTTTATTGGTATGGGATTATTATCGGTACAGGTGTGCTATTAGGTCTTTGGCTAGCAACTCGCGAGGGAGAAAGGCTGGGTATTCCAAAAGATACATTTGTTGACCTTGTATTAATTGCAGTACCGATCGCTATTCTATTTGCGAGAATGTACTATGTTATTTTTGAATGGGAATATTACGCGCAAAACCCGAGTCAAATTATTAATATTCGTCAAGGTGGCTTGGCGATTCATGGTGGTTTAATCGGGGCTGTTATTACAGGAATTCTTTTTGCGAAACGCCGCGGACTTTCATTCTGGAAGTTAGCAGATATTGCTGCGCCAAGTATTTTACTAGGACAAGCAATTGGCCGATGGGGAAACTTTATGAACCAAGAGGCGCATGGTGATGAAGTAACGAGACAGTTTTTAGAAGGTCTTCATTTACCGGATTTCATTATTAATCAAATGTATATTGATGGTGTGTACTACCACCCGACATTTTTATATGAATCATTATGGAATTTCGCGGGAGTAATTCTATTACTTGCATTACGAAAAGTGAATTTACGCCGCGGGGAATTATTCTTCACATATTTAATTTGGTATTCAGTAGGACGCTTCTTCGTAGAAGGGTTACGTACAGATAGTTTAATGCTAGGACCACTTCGTATTGCACAAGTAATGTCAATTGGACTTGTTGTTATTTCTATTATTTTCATTATTGTGAGACGAAAAATGGGGCAAGCTGATAAAAGATATTCGGAAAATTAGAGAAAAGTAGCATCTTATTATAAGATGCTGCTTCTTTCATATTCAGGAAAGAGAAAGGACTAAGGTAATGAAAATAAATACAGTGTTATTTGATTTAGATGGAACGTTAATTAATACAAATGAACTTATTATTTCTTCTTTTTTACATACTTTAAATACATATTATCCAGATCAATATAAGCGTGAAGATGTATTGCCATTTATCGGTCCATCTTTGCATGATACTTTCAGCAAGGTTGATGAAAGCAAGGTGGAAGAGTTGATTACAAGCTATCGTCAATTTAACCATGATCATCATGATGAATTAGTAGAAGAATATGAAACTGTATATGAAACAGTTCAAGAATTGAAGAAACAAGGTTATAAAGTTGGTATTGTTACGACGAAAGCACGACAAACCGTTGAGATGGGATTAAAGTTATCAAAGCTTGATGAGTTCTTCGATGTTGTCGTGACGATTGATGATGTAGAGCATGTGAAACCGCATCCAGAGCCACTTCAAAAAGCGCTTGAGTTATTAGATGCAAAACCAGAAGAAGCATTGATGGTTGGGGATAATCATCATGATATTGTTGGTGGACAAAATGCGGGTACGAAAACAGCTGCGGTTTCATGGACATTGAAAGGTAGAGCGTATTTAGAAGCTTATAAACCGGACTTTATGTTAGATAAAATGAGTGATTTACTAACGATTTTGTCTGATATGAATCGCTCATAAAGTTTTACTTTGTATAAGTAGAGGAGAGAGTTCAGTGCGACGGACAACGCGCTACCCTGTTTCAGGAGAAAATTCATTATGGAATGTGTATAAAACAGTGTCTTTTTGGAAGATAATGAAAAACTTTATTATTATCCAAATTGCACGCTATACACCATTTTTATCTGTGAAGAATTGGCTGTATCGTACGTTTTTACGGATGAAAGTAGGAAAGAAAACATCATTTGCGCTTATGGTAATGCCAGATATTATGTTCCCGGAAAAGATAGTTGTGGGAGAAAATTCGATTATCGGCTATAATACAACGCTTTTAGCACATGAATATTTAATTCGCGAATATCGCCTTGGAGAGATCGTCATAGGAAATGAAGTGATGATTGGAGCAAATACTACTATATTACCAGGTGTGAAAATTGGGGATGGCGCGATTGTTTCAGCTGGCACACTGGTTCATAGGGATGTACCAAGTGGTGCTTTCGTAGGTGGAAATCCAATGCGTGTTATTTATACAAAAGAAGAAATGGATGCTAGAGAAGGTTGATACTAAAAATGTAACATTTCTCTTCTTTTTTAATGAATAAAAAGGAAATAATTGAGTATAATATACTGTTTTGTTTTTTACGGAATCGTTTATACTTATAGATAGAAGAATGTGTGAACGAAGAAAACAAAAAACTGGAGGATATATGGGGAAAAATCAAAGAATATATAAGGAGAACGGACAAGTTATCTCTTTTAATCAATTAGCGGACTTCTTTTATAAAAAAGGGATGAGGGCTTACAAAGGGCAGAAATTGCAAGATGCAATTAAATATTTTCGAAGAGCGGCACAAAGTGAGAAGGAGCCGTTTATTTTATGCCAATTAGCAACAGTATTATCTGAGGCTGGTGAGTATCAAGAGTCAAATCAAATCTTCTTTAAGCTTGTTAGATCTAATCCAGAACTTGAACAGTGTTATTATTTTATTGCAAATAATTATGCATATATGGGGCTATTTCAGCAGGCGAAGAAGTATGCGGATCGCTATTTAGAAGTTGCAGAAGAGAAGGAATTCGTAGAAGATACATTAGAATTACTTGAAATCATGGAAGAAGAAGCGATGGGTGCGGAAGAGATTGAGGATGAAGATGATTTAATTGTTATGCAGGAAGAAGCGAATCGTTATATTCGCAACGGACAATTGGAAGAAGCAATTGCTACATTAGAAATTGTTACGAAAGATTATCCGGAATTTTGGTCGGGGCATAATAATTTAGCCATTGCGCATTTTCAATCTGGTAATGTAGATAAGGCGCTGAAGTTAACGGAAATGATTTTAGAGAAAAATCCAGGTAATATGCATGCGCTTTGTAATACGCTTATTTTTCTATATTCAATTGGAGAGCATAAACAAGTAGAGGCGTTAGCCGCGCAGTTAGTTTCGGTATATCCAATTTCGTTTGAACATCGTTTGAAACTTGGAACGACACTTGCAACAATTGGTCATTTCGAGCCTGCATATAAATGGTTCAAATTATTAAAGCGTCAAGGATACGAGGGAGACGTTAGTTTTTATTATTGGTTTGCATATTCTGCGTATATGGTGCAAGATCAGCAAGTAGCTGAAAAAATGTGGCAACATGTTGTAGAATTGCACCCTGATAAAAAGGGAAAAGAACCGTGGAATGCATTGAATTTAGCGGATGAAGGACAAAACGTGTTATTTGAAGAATTACGAAAATCATTTCAGCAAAGTGCGACGCTAGAGGAACAAATGCTAGCTTTATATTTAATGAATGAATTGTCAACGCCAGAGAAGGTGGGATTCTTCTTTGATGTAACGCAGGCGAAGAATGGTGTTCCAATCGTATCGCAACTTGCAAAGTATTTCTTTTTACTGAATAGCCATAAGAGCATTCCAGCTGATTTACAGCAATTTGAACAGTGCGCGCGAATCGCGGATGCGTTATACAATTATACGAAAAAAGATGATGAATTAATCGAAGAGTGTTTACAATTTTGGTTTTGTACGTTCATACGTTTATATACATCTGGAGCAGTTTTTACAAATGTATACGGTTGGTCAGCTGCGGTTGAATATATTGTACGCAGCGAACAAGGAAATAAGATGACGCAGTCGGAGCTCGGGGATGTATATAATGTATCTGTAGCGACTGTTCGAAAGTATGTGCAAGCTGTGAAACGTACGCACACATAAGTAAGCAAATCATTGGGAAAAAAATGATGCTAACAGTATAATGAGGGTAACTTAATTGTGTAGGAATGGATAGGAGTGAATAGTGTGTCAGAAGAAAAAATTTATGATGTCATTATTATTGGTGCAGGACCAGCTGGTATGACAGCTGCAGTATATACATCTCGTGCGAATTTAAGCACATTAATGCTTGAGCGTGGTATTCCAGGCGGACAAATGGCAAATACAGAAGATGTAGAAAACTACCCAGGTTATGAGTCTATTTTAGGACCAGACTTATCAAATAAAATGTTCGAGCATGCGAAGAAATTTGGTGCTGAATATGCATACGGTGATGTGAAAGCAGTCATCGATGGTAAAGAATACAAAACAATTATTGCTGGTAAAAAAGAATACAAAGCACGTGCAATTATCGTTGCAAGTGGTGCAGAGTATAAAAAAATCGGTGTACCAGGTGAAACAGAACTTGGCGGCCGCGGTGTATCATATTGCGCGGTATGTGATGGCGCATTCTTTAAAGGTAAAGAACTTGTAGTCATTGGTGGCGGGGATTCTGCTGTTGAAGAGGGTGTGTTCTTAACACGCTTCGCATCAAAGGTAACGATCGTTCACCGTCGTGACACGCTTCGTGCACAGAAAATTTTACAAGATCGTGCTTTCCAAAACGAAAAAGTAGATTTCATTTGGAATCACACTATTAAAGAAATTAACGAAGCAAGTGGTAAAGTAGGAAGCGTAACACTTGTAGACGTAAACAGTGGAGAAGAGAAAGAGGTCAAAACTGACGGCGTATTCGTATACATCGGTATGTTACCATTATCAAAACCGTTTGTTGAGTTAGGTATTACAAATGAAAATGGTTACGTTGAAACGAACGAGCGTATGGAAACGAAAGTTCCTGGTATTTTCGCAGCTGGTGATGTTCGCGAAAAAATGCTTCGTCAAATTGTAACTGCAACAGGTGACGGTAGTATTGCGGCGCAAAGCGCACAACATTACGTAGAAGAGTTATTAGAAGAACTAAAAACTGTATCAGAAAAATAAGGGATACTATACTTTTTGAGAAGAAAGCTACATATAAGAGCTTTCTTCTTTTTTTGTGTGAAAATGTCAAAGTTTTGTCAAAAAATATTGGGATTATAAGCTTTCTTATTGATATACTGGACTTTACGGAAAAAATCACTATAAGAAATGAGGAATTTATTCAGTATGGAATGGCGTAATATATATCGTGGATTTTGTATGGGCGTTAGTGATTTAATTCCTGGTGTGAGCGGCGGTACAATCGCTGTTGTGTTAGGGATTTATGAACAATTGCTTGCTGCAATTAGTGGATTCTTTAGTCGTGAATGGAAAAAACATTTAGGATTTTTAATTCCCCTTGCAGCTGGTGTGGCAGCAGCGTTTTTAACGTTAAGTCACGTTATTAAATATTTACTTGCAAATCATTATGAACCGACTCAATTTTTCTTCCTCGGTTTAATTATTAGTATATTACCAATGTTAATGAGAGAAGCTGATGCGAAGTCTTCGTTTAAAGGTAAACACATTGTGTTACTAATAGTTGCAGCAATTCTTGTTGCGATCACAGCTTTCTTTAAACCAGATAAGGCAGCAGATCCAATTACGACGTTAACAATTTTAAATGCAATTGGTTTATTTTTTGCAGGATGGATGGCTAGTATGGCTATGTTGCTTCCTGGAATTAGCGGATCATTTATTTTATTAATTATTGGTGTGTATCCGACAGCAATTAACGCTTTAACTACACTGAACTTACCTTTAATCGCAGTTATCGGTGCTGGTGTTATGGTAGGGTTCGTTGTAAGTAGTAAAGGAATTAGTTTCTTATTAGATCGTTATAAAAGTATGACATTTGCGGCAATTATTGGACTTGTTATCGGCTCGATTGTAATTGTGTTCCCTGGTATTCCAACTGGAGGATTTTCAATTATAAGTTCAATTATTACCTTTATTTTAGGATTTGCGATTGTTACTTATTTCGGTAAGAAATAAAGGCTTTAATCCCCTTGGCGATAAAAATCGTTAAGGGGATTTTTCATGCTATTCATTGAAATTCTAAGCATTTACATTGCTTGTTATAGAAAGCTTTTTTAAAATTGTTGAGTAGCGTGTGCTTAGCGAAAGAGGACTGGCTCCTTCGTTGTAGCAAACTGTTTTTGATAGTATAATGAAATGAGTATGCAGTGAGAAATTTGCTGCAAGTAGCTGAGGTGAAGAAACATGCAAAGAGTGACAAACTGTGTGTTAATTAGAGATAATGAAGTGCTCTTACTCCAAAAACCTCGCCGGAATTGGTGGGTTGCACCAGGCGGGAAAATGGAGCGTGGTGAGACTGTAAGAGATTCCGTTGTTCGCGAGTATCGTGAAGAAACAGGTATTTATTTAAAGAACCCAGCGTTAAAGGGGGTCTTCACCTTTGTCATCCAAGAAGGTGATAAAGTTGTTTCTGAATGGATGATGTTCTCCTTTTTAGCGACAGATTTTGCAGGAGAAAACAAACTAGAGAGCGAAGAAGGCATCATCGGTTGGCATACATTTGATAAAATTGATGATTTAGCAATGGCACCAGGAGATTATCACATTATTGATTATTTAATTAAAGGAAATGGCATAATCTACGGTACATTTGTATATACCCCAGATTTTGAGTTGCTTTCATATCGATTAGATCCGAGTTAAACCGTCAAGGAGAGGATACGATGACAGAGAATAATGATATAAAAATGGTAATTATTACAGGAATGTCTGGAGCTGGAAAGACAGTAGCTTTACAAAGTTTTGAAGATTTAGGATATTTCTGTGTAGATAATTTACCACCGATGTTATTGCCAAAGTTTATTGAGCTTATGGCGGATTCAAAAGGGAAAATGAATAAAGTAGCACTTGGCGTTGATTTACGTGGCCGAGAGTTTTTCGAACATTTATGGGGAGCGCTTGATGATTTATCAGAACGTACATGGATTATTCCTCATATTTTATTCTTAGATGCGAAGGATAGCACGCTTGTGACTCGTTATAAAGAAACGAGACGTTCGCATCCACTTGCACCAACTGGTTTACCGTTAAAGGGAATCGAAATGGAGCGTAGCTTATTAACTGATATGAAGGCGCGAGCGAATATTGTGCTTGATACATCGGATTTAAAACCGAAAGAATTGCGTGAAAAAATTGTTCATCTGTTTTCAACTGAAACGGAGCAAGCATTTCGTGTAAATGTTATGTCATTTGGATTTAAGTACGGTATTCCAATTGATGCAGATTTAGTATTTGATGTTCGTTTTTTACCAAATCCATATTACATTCCACATATGAAGCCATTAACAGGACTAGATGAAGAAGTTTCATCGTATGTACTGAAATTTAATGAGACGCATAAGTTTTTAGAGAAATTGACGGATCTTATCACTTTCATGCTGCCTCATTATAAAAGAGAGGGCAAGAGTCAACTTGTAATTGCAATTGGATGTACAGGTGGACAGCACCGTTCTGTTACGCTTACAGAATACCTTGGGAAACATTTGAAACCAGAGTATAGCGTTCATGTATCTCATCGTGATGTGGAGAAGAGAAAGGGCCATTAAGGGATGAAAAAAGAGAGAAAACCTAAAATTGTTATCATGGGAGGCGGAACTGGACTTTCTGTTTTGTTACGAGGATTAAAACAGTATCCTGTTGATATTACAGCAGTTGTTACAATCGCTGATGATGGTGGCAGTTCAGGTAGATTACGTGATGAGCTAGAAATTCCACCCCCAGGTGATATTCGTAACGTACTTGTTGCGTTATCAGATGTAGAGCCACTGGTGGAAGCTTTATTTCAGCACCGCTTCACAACAGGAGATGGGCTGAAAGGTCATGCGTTAGGGAATTTATTATTGGCGGGTATGACCTCGATTACAGGAGATTTTTTCCATGCGATTACTGAAACGAGTAAAGTGTTAAACGTCAGGGGACGTGTGTTACCGGCAGCGAACCAAAGTGCAGTATTGCATGCGGAACTAGAAGATGGAGAAATTGTAACAGGTGAATCGAAAATTCCTTATTTCGGAAAGAAGATTAACCGCGTCTTTTTGACTCCAGAAGATGTAGAGCCGTTACATGAAACGTTGGCTGAGATTAAACGAGCTGATTTACTTGTTTTCGGTCCAGGAAGTTTGTATACGAGTATATTACCGAATTTAGTTGTTAACAAAATCGGGGACGCTGTTCTTGCTGCAAAAGCGAAGAAGGTATATGTATGTAATGTTATGACGCAAGCTGGTGAAACGATGGGATATACTGCGTTTGACCATGTGCAGGCGTTACATGATCATTTAGGTAAACCATTTATCGATACTGCAATTGTAAATAACCGTGATATTCCTTGTGAATTACGTCAGTTATATGAGGAAGAAATGTCGGCGCCAGTTGTAGTAGATGAAGAGCGTTTTATCGAAAACAATATTGATGTCATTCAAGATCAATTAGCGAAGTATGATGATCGTGTTGTAAGGCACGATACATTAAAGTTAGCTTCTATTTTATATTCACTGTTGTAGATGTGCGTTGCCTCGTTTGAGGTAACGCTCATCCTTTCATATAGGACAAGATTTTTGTTCCACAATAATCGTATAAGGAGGTGTTGACTGTGTCATTTGCATCAGAAACAAAGAAAGAGTTGACGAATCTTGAGATGAAGGAATGCTGTGAGAAAGCAGAACTATCAGCGTTGCTTCGAATGAACGGATCACTTTCTTTTTCAAACCGTCGTCTATCTATCGATATTCAAACGGAAAATGCAGCAATTGCAAGAAGGATTTATACGCTTTTGAAAAAGGGATATGACGTAACGGTAGAATTACTTGTTCGTAAAAAAATGCGATTGAAGAAAAATAATGTATATATTGTGCGGCTTGTTGAGAAATCACGTGAAATATTAGCAGATCTTCATATCGTTCGCGACGACTTTTCATTTATTCGAAATATATCGCAAGAGTTAATTGAGAAGAAATGTTGTAAACGATCGTATTTACGCGGTGCATTTTTAGCAGGTGGTTCAGTAAATAACCCAGAAACATCATCTTATCATTTAGAGATCTTTTCGTTATATAAGGAACATAATGATGCTATATGTGAACTGATGAACGGATTTGATTTAAATAGTAAGACGTTGGAAAGAAGAAAAGGGTATATTACGTATTTGAAAGAAGCAGAAAAGATTACAGAGTTTTTAAATATTATAGGTGCTCATAATGCACTTTTAAGATTTGAAGACATTCGAATTGTACGTGATATGCGTAATTCTGTAAATCGTTTAGTGAACTGCGAAACAGCTAATTTAAATAAAACAATTGGTGCAGCGCTAAGGCAGATTGAAAATATCCGCTATATTGATGAGACGGTTGGTCTTGATATATTGCCAGATAAACTACGAGAAATTGCGCAACTACGAAGAGATTATCAAGATGTAACATTGAAAGAGTTAGGTGAGATGGTATCCGGGGGGAAAATTAGTAAATCGGGTATTAATCATCGTTTGCGTAAAATCGATGATATTGCAGAGAAATTACGCGCGGGAGAAACGGTAGCAAAAAAATAAGAGGTTAAAGGGGAAATGGAGCTGTGGTTCAAAAAAGAGTTCAGGTTTCATTAAAAAACGGTTTACAAGCACGTCCGGCTGCGTTGTTTGTACAAGAGGCAAATCGCTTTCATGCAGATATCTTTATTGAGAAAGATGGAAAGACAGTAAATGCAAAGAGCATAATGGGGATTATGAGCTTAGCAATTGGAACTGGTAGCATGATAACAATTACAACAGAAGGTTCAGATGCAGAAGAGGCTTTAGAAGCATTAGCTGCATATGTACAGTAAAAAAGCTATCGCACATATGCGATAGCTTTTTTGTTGCTGTTATTTGCGCGGATTGGTGGGGGAGGGGTATGTAGAGGTTATGTGCTTGTCGAGAATTGTCGGTAAGTCGATAAGTTGTGTCGAAACGTCGATATATTAAAATAATCGCCGATATAATTGGAGTTACGGTCGATATATTTGAAAAATCGCTGATATATTTAGGTGGATACTAGGTGGGGTATGCATGATGCGTAAAAAAAGCGCCCTATTATAGGGCGCTTTCGCTTTAAATTTTATCCAGCTCCAACGGCTAGAATCTCCGGTTGTTTCGCCCTGCGATTCTAAACGAGCCGCTTCCGCTTTTAGTTGTATCTAGCTCCAGCGGCTAGAATGGTCGGTGGCTTCGCTTCTTCCGACGAGGTAAAAAGCACCTCTTTGTCAGAAGCTCCATCCTCCTCCCATTCTAAACGAGCCGCTTTCGCTTTTAAGTATTAACGATTTGTAAAGATCTTATCGATTAAACCGTATTCTAAAGCTTTTTCTGCTGTCATGAAGTTGTCGCGGTCTGTGTCGCGTTGTAGTACTTCAAGTGGTTGACCTGTGCGGTCAGCAAGAATTTGGTTTAGTTTTTCACGTAAGAATAGGATACGTTTAGCTGCGATTTCGATTTCAGTCGCTTGACCTTGTGCTCCGCCAAGTGGTTGGTGAATCATTACTTCACTATTTGGAAGTGCATAACGTTTTCCTTTTTCACCTGCTGCAAGTAAGAATGCACCCATAGATGCAGCCATACCGATACAGATTGTTGATACTTGTGGTTTAATAAACTGCATTGTATCGTAAATTGCCATACCTGCTGTGATAGAACCACCAGGGCTGTTGATGTAGATGTGAATATCTTTTTCTGGATCTTGAGATTCCAAGAATAAAAGCTGGGAAACGATTGAGTTAGCTACGTTGTCATCAATTGCACTACCAAGCATAATGATGCGGTCTTTTAATAGTCGAGAGTAAATATCGTAAGCGCGTTCTCCACGATTTGTTTGTTCAATTACTGTAGGAATTAAATTCATCTGTTATTTCCTCCTTCTAAAGCTTTCTTAGTCTTATAATACAATTATGGTCAATAAAGGTCAAACGAAACCACTTTAAATCAAAAAAATATGTAGTTGTACCATGAATTATTCGATATGTTTTTGAAATTCCCTGCTTATGTATCTTCAACATCATAACCGAATTACATAAATTTAAACGTTATGAAAGCTTTAGAAAAAAAGAAAAGAACGCCTTTTGACAGGAGCGTTCTTCCGAAAGTTATTCTTTTAAAAGATAGGTTACTTTATTTAAAATCTTTTCGATTTGTTTCGCGTTTTTACTATACATTTCGCTTGCTGATTTTGACTTTGTTTCTAAAGAAAATAGTTCGAGATCAGCATGGCATTTTTTTAAAGATGCCAATAATAAAGGCTTGTTTTGAGGAGAAGGCATTTGGAGTTTGTCATTGTAAATGTCGATAGTAAGTTGTCCGTATGAATCCACTTGACCGAGGAAGACATTTTCAATAACAACACCGAGTTTTTCTAATTCTGAATGTAGCCAAGCGCGGTTATGTCCGCTTGCTGAAAGAGGTTCATCTAGTACATTTCCATCCATAATAACAGTTTGCGGTTCTTTCTCGTTTGGTACTTTTAAACCGATGTCTTTTGCTGTAAGTGGCTGAGAATCTTTCTTTAATAATACATTTAATTCTCCGCTCGGTTCTAAGACAGCAAATTCGACTTCAGCTACGCTGAACGCACTTTTTCCACGGAGAAGTTCCAGTAATTCGTCACTCGTATATTTTTCTTTCTTTAAGTTATCTTCGAGTATCTTTCCGTCTTTTATTAATACGGTAGATTTCCCTTCAAAGAAGTCTCGAGCTGTTTTGTTCTTTAAGGAGAGGATTCCTGTTAAAAAAGGTACCACAGCGAAAATGAGTATCGCAAAGACGCCGTGAAAAAATTTTGAATCGAGCCCTGTAGATACTTGGGCAGCGATGTCACCAATTGTCATTCCGGCTATGTATTCAAAAAAGGAGAGCTGAGAGATTTGTCTTTTCCCTAACCATTTTGTAATAGCAAATAAAATAATTAATATGAATACAGAGCGAAGAATGACGAGTGTCCATTCCGGCAGGTGAGACATAGTCATTTCCTCCAGTCTACTTAAAACCCTTTATATTGAGGTTCTTCACGTTCTAATACTGAAACTCTATTTTGTAAATCAGCGATGACGCTGTCCATCTCTAACATACATTCATGAAATATGCGTTTTGATTCTTCATCTTGTGAATTTAATGAAAGGGAGCTTAAACTTGCTTGAGCACCCCTGACACTAGCAAGGCAGGTTTTAACGCTAGCGATAACTGTCATACGAACACCTTATCCTTTCGGTTTGAATAGCAATGCTCCAATGAAGCCGAAAATAATAGCTGCTGATACGCCGGCGCTCGTTACTTTAAACATGCCGGTAATGACGCCAACGATACCGTGTTTTGCAGCTTCTTCCATTGCGCCGTGAACGAGGGCGTTACCGAAACTTGTAATGGGTACGGTTGCCCCGGCTCCAGCGAAATCAATTAATGGTTCATATAAATTGAATCCGTCTAATATAGCTCCGGCAACAACGAGTGTTGCCATTGTATGAGCGGGTGTTAGTTTGCCGACATCAAACATAAGTTGGCCGATTACACATATGAGTCCGCCGATGACGAAAGCCCAGAAAAAAATCATTGCGTTGCACCTCCAAATTCAATCGAAACGGCGTGGGCGATACACGGAATCGTTTCTTCTTGTTGGAATGTAAGTGGAGATAGTAAAGCGCCTGTCGCAACGACAAGTATTTTTTTGAACTCTCCTCTTTTCATTCGGTTTAATAAGTGACCGTATACGACAGTTGCAGAACAACCAGGTCCACTTGCGCCAGCTATGACAGGCTGTCCTTCTCTATAAATGATGGTTCCGCAATCTTGGAATTGTTCGTTCGTTACTTTCGTTCCATGTTTATGTAATAAATCATAAGCAATTTCACGGCCGACATGTCCGAGGTCGCCTGTTACGATTAAATCGTAGTAAGAGGCATCAATTTGGCGTTCGCGCAAATGGGCCTCGATTGTATCGACAGCAGCTGGAGCCATTGCGCCTCCCATATTAAAAGGATCTGTTAATCCCATATCAATCACTCGTCCGATTGTTGCAGATGTTACTCTCGGACCATGTCCAGTATCGCTTAAAATAGCCGCGCCAGCCCCGGTTACTGTCCATTGTGCGGTAGGGGGTTTTTGACCCCCGTATTCAGTTGGATATCGGAATTGTTTTTCTACAGCGGTATTATGGCTGGATGCCCCGGTTAATAAATATTTTGCGCCTTTTGCATTTACAATGCTTGCCCCGAGTGCTAATCCTTCCATAGAAGTAGAACAAGCGCCAAATAATCCGAGATATGGTGTGCCGAGTGTGCGGCAGGCAAAGCTTGTTGGAGTGATTTGGTTAATTAGATCTCCTGCAAGTACGAATTGAATATCGTCTTTACGAAGTTCTGCCTTTTCAGTAGCGCGGCTACAAGCTTCTTCGAATAAAATTTTATGTGCTTTTTCATAGGAATCTTGTCCGAGCCATAAATCTTCATGAAGGATATCAAAGTCTTCTGGGATGTTCCCCTTTGCTTCAAACGGCCCGCCAACGACTCCTGTCGAAATAATAACTGGTTTGTTTTCAAATACCCACGTCCGGTGACCTTGTAACATTTATAGCCCTCCCCATTGAACAAGAATCGTTTTAATAAGTGCGATGACGAAAGCGGAAAATACACCAAACAAAATAACGGAGCCGGCTAATTTAAACATATTACCGCCAACACCAAGGACAAAACCTTCCGTTCGGTGTTCGATACATGCGGCAATAACAGAGTTGCCAAATCCAGTGACAGGTACAGCAGTGCCTGCTCCAGCAAACTGTCCAAAACGATCGTATATACCAAATCCAGTTAGTAACATGGAGATGAAAATAAGAGTTGCGACTGTTGGATTTCCTGCTGAACGCTCGGTGAAATCGAAATATGTGATATAAAACGTAGAAATGAGTTGTCCGATGAAGCAAATAAAACCACCGACGAAAAAGGCTTTTATACAATTTTTTAAAACAGGGCGCTTCGGTTCTCGTTCTTGCTCGAATTTTTTATACTCCTGTTGCACAGGGGTTAAGTTTTTATCTTTACTAGACATTGCAATCCTTCCTTTTCTTTAAAAAAAGCGTTAAGTGTTAGACTCCATTTTTTTACCAATGAATTTTAGCTGTTTATTAATTTCATCTTTAGATACTTTTTTTTCCTTAATTTTTCTTTCGAGTTTTTCGAGTAACATAAAGATTTTTTTATCTGTACTGACACGAACATCGAAAGTAGGGTGCTCATCACTTAGTTGCTTTTGAAGTTTTTTACGCAGCGGTTTTAATCCAAACCTTTCGTGATGCTCAGGTGTAACTGCTATGTAGAGATCTAAGTTTGAATTCACTGCTGTGCTTTTTATAATTTCATCCATAGCGAGAGCTCTTTTCTTCGCTCCTTGTGATATAGATTGATTAAAGGATTCCGTACTCGTCTTTGTTAACTTTGGACCTTTTTCTTTCTCTGTTCGTTTTGCTTCTTCTTTCACTTTTTTATCTAAAGGACTATTATCACATCCGGTAAAAGAGCTAAATAGAAGTGCAAATAATGCGGTTATGAGGCCGAGTTTTCGCATAATTATCATTCCATTTCTATTGCAATATGTAATGTGATAGAAAAAGGATGACTGCATATCATCCTTTTTCTATTTCACAGCAAGACTGATTCGTTATTGCTGTGAGTATTGTGGTTCTTCTTGTTGGACTTCTTCAACGCGTGGGTTTAAAGAATCGATAATCGTTTGTGTTTGCTGCGCAGCTGTTTGGAAAAGTTGCTTAGCTTGTTGGTTATCCGTATCAAGAGCGAATCCCTCTAAGCTAGCTTGTGCACTTTTTAATCCAGAAACAGTTTGCTTTAATTTCGTAATTACAGTCATTGAATGAAGCCCCCTTTGGAATATCAATTCAAAGATTATAATTTGTGAGTTGGGGTGAATTTATGATTGGAAAATTTAGGGGATGGTGCTTTGTTGATGTAATCATAACTAAGGTGCATAAAGGATTATGGGGATATTTTTATTGATTTAGATGGATTTTATTGCTATTATTATGAGAAGAAAATGAAGTGTATTTTATAATCATGCGCCCATAGCTCAGTCGGATAGAGCGGTGGTTTCCGGTACCACGTCTGCCGGGGGTTCGAATCCCTCTGGGCGCGTTACTTATCGTTAAAGTCTTGCTATATCTACATTCTTTTAAGAAATAATTTGGATAACCGTCATACATTTAGCGTTGCTATGACACGTTCTATTCCAAAACGGAAAGAATTACGGTATTAAGTAAGCGGCACTCAACAGCGTGAAGAACGTGTTGAAAATTAATAGTAAATCTAGGGAAACCCCTTGTATGTGATTAGAGATAATCGTGTACAGGGGTTTTGTTATGAAAAGAATCAAAAGGCATGCTGTTGGAAAGAGACGTGATGTGGATACAGATATTGTTCTATATAAGCCGTCTATCACTGTGAATAAGCCGTTAGAACGTGTTATGGGTATTTTAATTTAAATGAAGAAGTAAATAAGCGAAGTATAGAATTATGAAAAAACAAAAAAGCCATACAAGTAGTATGACTTTCTTTATGAAACAGTTAAGTTTTTGGTGCAGGTGTGTCACCTTTATTATAAGTTGGCGAACCAGTATTACCATCAGTTATACCCCAAGGTTCCCCGTGTGTGTAAGATGGAGACCAACCTTCTCCATGTGTATATTCAGGAGAACCACCAATATGACCGTGATTATACGCTAAGTCAGGTCTTTGTGGTGTAGGTGTGTCACCCTCAGCCATTGCTAAGAAACTAAATGCCGTAACCGATAATAGTAGTACTGTTTTAAGCTTTTTCATTATACTAACGCCCCTTTTTCTTCATATTTTTTTCTTGCTTCATTACTCATGTAAAAATACCTACTTGCCTTCTTTTCGTTTGCTTCCTTATAAAACATAGTTGCTAATATTTCCGTGTATTCTTGTACGCAACGTGTTAAATTTTCTTCTTCGAAGTAGGAAATTCCTTCTAAAACAACACTTTCCAACGTTAGAGAATCAGAACCATTATTCATTTCCTTTAAGATATTAAAGCGATGTACGTATTCCTTATTTTCTATCTTAGTACAAGCTGCAAGCCCTTTTTCAATGAGTGTATCAACCTTATTGTGTTCACCCAATTTATAATATTCCCTAGCCTGTAAGAATATAGCTTTATAATGGTTTGGGAGATGTTCTGTAACTTCTGATAAGTGACGGATAGCTAATTCAGAAAGACTTTGACTTGCATATAACCAGCCTAAGTTATTTCTAATACGTAACAGTAGTTCGGTGTTATTAATTTCTTTAATAATGTCAATCGCCTTATGTAAATGTTCTTCTGCTTGTTCAAATTGTCTTATCTGTATACATGTTAAGCCTAGGACGTTTTCACATAAAGCAATGTTAATGTTATAACAGTTAGTTTTGCTGAAAAAGTCTTTTGCTTTGTTAGCATATGAAATAGATGGTAGTGGTTTATAAGTTTGGTAATAGAAAGATGCCAACCTATAATTAAATTCTGCTTTTTCTACTTCGGCAGGCACATACATTAAAAGTTTCTCTGCTTTTCCAAAGTATTCATTTGCTTCATTATAGTCTGCAAGAATTGTGCTGTGAATAGCTTTGAAGAAGTGATAATAATAGGATAAAAAACTACTATCAGGTATATCAAAGGAGTTAATTTCATTAAAGCTATCTTTTGTAATGTTAAGTCCATCCGTTAGTACTTTATATCTAAAGTCTAATAATGAATAGTATAATAATAAATTTTTATCTTCTTTTATGCTGGAAAGCTTATCTTCAATTTCTTGTTTTAAGTTTGTCGCTTGTACATTTTGATGTTGTAGTATAGCTTGATACCAGTCATTAAGTAACTTTGTAACCTTTTCATTCTCCTTTACTGGAACACGCATATAATCCCTTCCTTTTCTGAATAGTCTTACATTAAATGATAACAAGAATGGAATATGATGGGGATTGAATTTCAATATTTCTCAACATTAGTTTGAGAATTATATTTTAAAGGTAACACCTGAACGGTTGGAACAATCGGCAAAGCTAGTTCTTGAAACTAAAAATAGATTAGAACAAATACATAAAGATTTATATAACCAAACGGAATACGTAGATTCAATGTGGAATGGTGCAACGAGTCAAAGGTTTTATCAGATGTTTAATGAAACAAAACCTCAAATTTTTAATGTGTTTCGGCAATTTGATAAGATTGCAGAAGAACTAATGCACGCTGCTGAAAAATTTCGTAATGTTGATGAACTTTATGAAGGTAATTTATCAGATGAAAAGGTAAAAGAAGGGGCAATGTGCGGCAAACCCTCTGAAAAATCTATGCTTAGAAAAATTTGGGACGGTATATACATTGGTTCTGGGCAAGTTATCGGAGGGATTGTAGAAGGGTTTGATTCACTAGACGATACAGTAACAAAAGAAAACATTAAGTATGCTATAGGTCACCCTATAGAGACAATTTCTACTGCTTGGAATACTATTTCGGATTCATTTATGAATGATTTTTGGCATGGTGATGCAGAGAGTCGTACAAAATGGGGAACGAGTATTTTTATGGGGCTTGGATTAGGATTGATTGGTGATAAAGGAATAAGTAAAGTAACTACACTTGCAAAAGGCACCAATCTAACAAAATTCTCAGAAGGTATCTCGTCCGTTTCGAATCAATTACCATTGAAAGAACGATTTGCATTTGCAGGTACTAGTGGCTTTGGTAGCAATCAGATAAAAACTTTTGAAGCTTTACAAGAAGCCCGTGATACATTTATGTTTTCTGAAACTGGTGGAAGAAGTAGAGTTAAAGGTGTACAAGAAGTAATAAAAGATTATGCGGATAAAGTTCTTGATAGAGTTGAAGTGAAAAATAAGTATCCTGATTCGTATACAGCATCTAAAATATTACGTGAAGAACTTAAGGATGCAGGGGGATCGAACCACCCCCATATTCTAATGCAGCACATCACATCGGACCTTGGAATGATAAAAGGGCGGCACTCGTACAAGAATTATTAGAAGAGTTTGGGATACATCCTGATTCTGCTGCTAATGGGGTATTTTTACCATATAAATTGAACGATTATGTAACTACTGAAGCATTACATATAGGTAATCATAGTCCGGAGTATATAAGGGAAGTATACAGAGTATTAAGCGATGTTAAACGCTTTGGGGGTAATCAAGAAGATGCAGTTGCAGCATTGCATAATATAAGAGAAAGGTTATTGGACGGTAGTTTAAAGCTAAATCAACCTAAATAATCTTACTTGTTTTACTAATGAAATTATAAAGGAGTGAAAGGTATGAAAATTTGGCAATTAAAAAGCTTATTTGATAACTATAAATCTTTTCAACTATTAAATTTGAAAGAAGACCGTAAAAAATATTTTGATGGAAAAATTGATTTGGCAATAAGCCTATCTGATTCGTGGGGAGAAATTTTTGTTGAATGTGTAGAAGGAGATAATCATAGTGATTTTCCAATGTTCTGGGGGGAACTTGGTACACCAATGATTAGTAGAAAAGCAAAAGAAGTATTAGAACCTCTAATTTGCAATAATGTTGAGTTTCTTCCGCTGACTCATGATGTTACAGGTGAAGTTTATTATCTAATAAACGTTTTAAATACAATTGATGCAATTGACTACAATAAAGCAGTTTTTGAAAAACTAAGTACAGGATTAATAATAGGTTTCAAAAAATACGCATTTTTTCCTAATATAGTTGAAGGGCAGATAATATTTAAAACCTACTTAAATCAAAGGTTACACTTCTCTACAGTTTTAGTGTCTGAAGAATTTAGAAATGCAGTGTTAGAAAGTGATTTAAAAGGTTTTGAATTTGTAGAGGTATGGGATTCAGAAGCAAACATGTAAAAGATAGTCCTAAAATAACTGATAGTTAACAAAATGGACTCAAAAGTTTCAGAAATTCTAAGAATGTTAGAAAATTATGAGGGAAATGAGAAAGAAATTTTTGAACAGATTCAGGCTGAAGCAATGGTGAAATATAAACAATGTGAAGAAATGATAGATACGATACTGAATAATAAGTCTAGAAGTGAAACAGAAAAACGTGAAGCTATAATGAATATGATAGGGTACGTTTTTACTTGTGGTGTATCTTATGGAACTGTTCAAATTCCATTAGCAATGATCTCAAAACATCAATTACCTACACATTAATTTATATTTTGAGATAAAGGTGAAACAATAGAAGAAATGAAATTAATTTTGAAAAAAGTACGTAAGCGATTTGTAATCGAAATAGTTTAGCATACATACCGTTGTATGTTCATGTCAAAAATTTTTATTTCTAAATTACATGCAAGGTAAAACCTTGATTTTACTGATAATTTTACATAACCGTTACCGTGTGGTTTCCGGTACCACATCTGCCGGGGGTTCGAATCCCTCTGGGCGCGTCAAAAAGTCCTAACTTACGTTTTGTAGGTTAGGACTTTTTTTATTTCCCTCTTGTTATATCTGATAATAAGATTTACTATTAGTACTTGATAATAATTTTTAAACTTATTATTTTCTTTCAATATTATTCAAATTTCGGTTGTAAGTTGTAAATCTCATTAATACATATAAATTAATAATATTTTGGAATGGGTGTCTGTGATAGCATTCTCCTTTTACCAAACTTATTGTACAATAGAAACAAGGGGGAGATTAGTTTGAAGGCAAGTCTTTTACAAGAACAAAGCTTACGTTTGGCAATGACACAAGAGTTAAGGCAAGCGATTACAATGCTCCAGTATAATGTACAAGAATTATCAGAGTTTTTGTATGAGCAATCGTTAGAGAATCCCCTTATTGAGTTAGGTGGTTTTGAGAGGGAGAAGAAAAAGAGCTCTAACACAAGTAAAAGTACCAGCAAACAAGTCGAGAATCAGATGGAAATCTACAGTGTGGATTCTACAACGATTCAGCAACATTTATTAAATCAAATACAATATTATAAAATAGAAGAAGAAGAGCGAAAGGTAGCTTCTTTCATTATTATGAACATGGATGGAAATGGATATTTACAAGAAACGAACGAAGAGTTAGCAGATCTCCTTTCCGCTCCGCTTCATGTAGTCGATCGCTCTGTAGAGCTTGTCCAGTCACTCGAGCCAGCAGGGGTAGGGGCGCGTAATATTCAGGAATGTCTAACTTTGCAATTGAAGCGCTTACAAAGACGGAACGGATTAGCAGAAGAGGTTATAGAAGATCACTTCGCGTATTTCGTGAAGAAAGATTGGCGAAAGCTTGTTCAAGTGCTGAAGTGTAGTAATGAAGAATTGCAGGATGCGGTAAATTGTATAACGTCATTACAACCAAAACCAGGTCTTGCGTTTTCTTCTGATAAACCACTTTATATTGTGCCTGATATGGCAGTGAAAAAAGAGGGCGATCGCCTCGTTTTACAGATGAATGAGAGAAATATGCCAAGAATTGAAATTCATTCTGAGTATAGTGCGCTTCTTAATAATAGCGAAAGTGAAGTAGCATCTTACGTATCAGAAAAGTATCAGCATGTGCAGTGGATTATGCGCAGTTTGAAACAGAGAAAACAGACATTGCTGCAAGTAATGACTATTATTATGGAAAAACAACGTGATTTCTTCTGGGAAGGTCCAGCGTATTTAAAACCGCTTGCTTTAAAAGAGGTGGCGGAAGAGTTAAGTGTGCATGAATCTACAATTAGTCGTGCAACGCGAAATAAATATGTGCAAACACCACATGGTTTATTTGAGATGAAATCGTTCTTTAGTAATGCCGTTTCAACGACTGAAGATGAAGCAGTTTCTACAAAGCGTGTAAAACAGTTTATTCAAACGCTTGTTGAGGCAGAGAATAAGAAAAAGCCACTTTCAGATCAAAAGATTTCAAAATTATTAGAAGAAGAGCATGAAATCGTTATTTCTCGAAGAACGGTGGCGAAGTATAGAGAACAAATGAATATTCCAGCTTCGTCATTACGAAAAACGATCGGATAGGTGAAGAAGATGAAAGTTGTACTGTATACAAAAAAAGATTGTGGTCTTTGCGTGCAGGCAAAACAAGTTTTGCAGGAAGTACAATGTGAATATTCTTTTCAAATCGAGGAAATAAATATATATGAAGATAATGACCTTTTAGAAAAATATCACTTAATGATTCCGGTTGTAGAAATAGACGGAAAACAAGTAGAATATGGTAACATTCACAAAGGTGTCATAATAAACTATATAAAGAATGCAGTTAAGAGTTGAATAAGTTTCTATCTCCTGTTACAATAATACACGTAGCAGGGATTATTTTTTTAACCTATGTGGGACACAAAATGTCACTACGGGACGTAAAGTGACCACCAAGGAAAAATGAACCAATGTAGTGAGGAGAAAAGATATGCGCTCATGGATTCAGAACACAAAAAAATTATTACCTGATCTGCTACCTGTTATGCAAACGAGAATGCAAATTCTTCAATACATTAGGCTCATGCAGCCGATTGGAAGAAGAAACTTATCAGCAAGTCTCGGTATGACAGAACGAGTATTGCGAAGTGAAGTTCAAGTTTTGAAAGAACAAAACTTAGTTCACGTCGCTTCTTCTGGAATGACATTGACAGAAGAAGGAACAGCTTTAGTTCTTGCTTTGGAAGACTTTATGAAAGAAATTTCCGGGTTAAAGGTTTTAGAAAAGCAACTTAAGGAAACATTAGACTTGGATGAAGTTTTCGTTGTCCCTGGTGATAGTGATGAATCACCTTGGGTCAAACTGGAGATGGGCCGTGCTTGTGTGACTTGTATAAAAGACCGTCTGACAGCGAATAATATCGTTGCTGTGGCTGGAGGAACTACGCTAGCTGCTGCTGCGGACATGATGCAGCTTGATTGCAAAGATTTACATATGCTATTTGTCCCAGCGCGTGGTGGAATTGGAGAAGGTGTTGAGTTAGAAGCCAATACCATTTGTGCCAAAATGGCGCAAAATACGATGAGTAATTATCGCTTATTGTATGTTCCAGACCATGTTAGTAGCGAAGCATATGCGTCTATTGTGACAGAGCCTTCCGTGAAAGAAGTTCTTGAGTTGATTCGATCTTCCAATATCGTCATTCATGGAATAGGTGATGCGTTAACAATGGCACGTCGCAGAAATACTTCAGAAGCAGATTGGTTAAAGATTCAGGCAAGCGAAGCAGTTGGCGAAGCTTTCGGTTACTACTTTAATGAACAAGGAAATGTTGTTCATAAAGTAAGAACAGTTGGTATGCAACTAGAGGATTTACAACATGTATCTCACGTTGTTGCAGTCGCTGGAGGTTCTTCAAAGGCAAAGGCAATACAGGCTGTAATTAAACAAGGGCACACTTCAATTCTAATTACAGATGAAGGTGCAGCAAAACAGTTAACAAAGGGTATTACCCTTTAATATAATCCCCCAAGGAGGAAATTCAAATGACTAAAATTGGTATTAATGGATTTGGACGTATCGGACGTAACGTATTCCGCGCAGCTCTTAACAACTCTGAGGTAGAAGTAGTAGCAATCAACGACTTAACAGATGCTAAAACATTAGCTCACCTTTTAAAATATGACACAGTTCACGGAACTTTAAATGCAGAAGTATCTGCTAACGAAAACAGCATCGTTGTTAACGGTAAAGAAATTAAAGTTATCGCTGAGCGTGACCCAGCTCAACTACCATGGAGCGACTACGGAGTAGAAGTAGTAGTAGAATCTACTGGTCGTTTCACTAAAAAATCAGACGCTGAAAAACACTTAGGTGGATCAGTTAAGAAAGTTATCATCTCAGCTCCAGCTTCTGACGAAGATATCACTGTAGTTATGGGTGTTAACCACGAACAATACGATGCAGCTAACCACAACGTAGTATCTAATGCTTCTTGTACTACAAACTGTCTAGCTCCATTCGCTAAAGTATTAAACGAAAAATTCGGCGTAAAACGCGGAATGATGACAACAATTCACTCTTACACTAACGACCAACAAATCTTAGACTTACCACACAAAGATTTACGTCGTGCTCGTGCAGCAGCTGAAAACATGATCCCAACATCTACTGGTGCAGCTAAAGCTGTAGCATTAGTATTACCAGAACTTAAAGGTAAATTAAACGGTGGCGCTGTACGTGTTCCAACTGCTAACGTTTCTCTTGTTGACTTAGTTGTTGAACTTGACAAAGAAGTAACAGTTGAAGAAGTAAACGCAGCATTCAAAGCAGCTTCTGAAGGCGAATTAAAAGGTATCCTTGGATACAGCGAAGAGCCATTAGTATCTATCGACTATAACGGATGTACAGCTTCTTCTACAATCGATGCATTATCTACAATGGTAATGGAAGGTAACATGGTTAAAGTACTTTCTTGGTACGATAACGAAACTGGTTACTCTAACCGTGTAGTAGACCTAGCAGCTTACATGACTTCAAAAGGTCTTTAATTCTTAATTATATAAGTTATCAATGACAAAACGAGGGAGAGGGTTTGTTCCCTCTCTCTCTTCTTTCGTTTTAAAAGCAAATGTGTTAAGCTTTTGAATGGGTTTTGTCAATCCTAACTAGTAGTCGGAGGGAAATCCAATGAACAAAAAATCAATTCGTGACGTAGATTTAAAAGGTAAGCGTGTATTTTGCCGCGTTGATTTCAACGTACCTATGAAAGAAGGCAAAATTACAGATGAAACTCGTATCCGTGCAGCTCTTCCTACAATTCAATATTTAGTAGAGCAAGGTGCGAAAGTTATTTTAGCAAGCCACTTAGGCCGTCCAAAAGGTCAAGCAGTAGAAGAATTACGTCTTACTCCAGTAGCAGCACGTTTAGGTGAGCTTCTTGGTAAAGATGTTAAAAAAGCGGACGAAGCATTCGGACCAGTTGCACAAGAAATGGTTGCAGCAATGAACGAAGGCGACGTATTAGTTCTTGAAAACGTACGTTTCTATGCGGGCGAAGAAAAGAACGATGCAGAACTTGCGAAAGAATTTGCAGCACTTGCTGACATCTTCGTAAACGATGCATTCGGTGCAGCTCACCGTGCTCATGCTTCTACAGCAGGTATCGCAGACTACCTACCAGCAGTATCTGGTCTATTAATGGAAAAAGAGTTAGATGTACTTGGTAAAGCACTTTCTAACCCAGAACGTCCATTCACAGCTATCATCGGTGGTGCGAAAGTAAAAGATAAAATCGGTGTAATTCGTCATCTATTAGACAAAGTAGATAACTTAATCATCGGTGGCGGACTTGCTTACACATTCGTTAAAGCTTTAGGTCATGAAATTGGTCTATCTCTATGTGAAGACGACAAGATCGAACTAGCTAAAGAATTTATGCAACTTGCAAAAGAAAAAGGCGTAAACTTCTACATGCCAGTTGATGTTGTAATCACTGAGGAATTCTCTGAAACTGCAACAACTCAAATCGTAGGTATCGACTCTATCCCTTCTAACTGGGAAGGCGTGGACATCGGTCCTAAAACACGTGAAATTTATGCAGATGTAATTAAAAATTCTAAGCTTGTTGTATGGAATGGACCAATGGGTGTATTCGAAATGACTCCATTCGCAGAAGGTACAAAAGCAGTAGGACAAGCATTAGCAGATGCAGAAGATACATACTCTGTTATCGGCGGTGGTGACTCTGCAGCAGCTGTTGAAAAATTCGGTATGGCTGATAAAATGAGCCACATTTCTACTGGCGGCGGTGCGTCATTAGAATTCATGGAAGGCAAAGAGCTTCCAGGTGTAGTTTGTCTTAACGACAAATAAGTAGCAGCCAAAGAAAAAGGACGGTGCAAAGCATGCGTAAACCAATTATCGCAGGTAACTGGAAAATGAATAAAACTCTATCAGAAGCAGTTAGCTTCGTAGAGGAAGTTAAAGGTCAAATCCCAGCAGCTTCAGCTGTTGATGCAGTAGTTTGCTCTCCGGCTCTATTCTTAGAGCGCCTTGTAGCAGCAACTGAAGGAACTGACTTACAAGTAGGTGCACAAAACATGCACTTCGAAAAAAATGGTGCATTCACTGGCGAAATTAGCCCAGTAGCACTTAGCGACTTAAAAGTAGGCTACGTAGTACTTGGCCACTCTGAGCGTCGTGAAATGTTTGCTGAAACAGACGAATCAGTAAACAAAAAGACTCTTGCAGCATTTGAACATGGTTTAACACCAATCGTATGTTGTGGTGAGACTTTAGAAGAGCGCGAAAGCGGAAAAACATTTGATCTAGTAGCAGGTCAAGTGACAAAAGCACTTGCAGGTTTAACAGAAGAGCAAGTTAAAGCAACTGTTATCGCTTATGAGCCAATCTGGGCTATCGGTACAGGTAAATCTTCTTCTTCTGCAGATGCAAATGAAGTATGTGCGCACATTCGTAAAGTTGTTGCAGAAGCTGTTTCTACAGAAGCTGCAGAAGCTGTTCGTATTCAATACGGCGGTAGCGTAAAACCAGAAAACATTAAAGAGTATATGGCACAATCTGACATCGACGGCGCTTTAGTTGGCGGTGCTAGCTTAGAGCCTGCTTCGTTCTTAGGTCTTCTGGGGGCGGTAAAATGAGAAAGCCAACAGCTTTAATCATTCTTGACGGTTTCGGACTTCGTGAAGAAACTTACGGGAATGCTGTAGCACAAGCAAAGAAACCTAATTTTGATGGTTACTGGAACAAATTCCCTCATACAACGCTTACAGCTTGTGGTGAGGCAGTAGGTCTTCCAGAAGGTCAAATGGGTAACTCTGAGGTTGGTCACTTAAATATCGGTGCTGGCCGCGTAGTATATCAAAGCTTAACACGCGTAAACGTTGCAATTCGTGAAGGTGAGTTCGATCAGAACGAAACGTTCCAAAATGCAATTAAAAGCGTAAAAGAAAAAGGTACTGCTCTTCATTTATTCGGTTTACTTTCTGACGGTGGTGTGCACAGTCACATGAACCATATGTTTGCTCTTCTTCGCTTAGCAGCAAAAGAAGGCGTGGAGAAAGTTTATATCCATGCATTCTTAGATGGCCGCGATGTTGGACCACAAACAGCAAAAGGTTATATCGATGCAACGAATGAAGTAATTAAAGAAACAGGAGTAGGACAATTCGCGACTATCTCTGGTCGTTATTACTCTATGGACCGTGACAAGCGTTGGGATCGCGTTGAAAAATGTTACCGTGCTATGGTGAATGGTGAAGGACCTACTTATAAATCAGCAGAAGAGTGTGTAGAAGACTCTTATGCGAACGGTATCTATGATGAATTCGTATTGCCGTCTGTAATTGTTAACGAAGATAACACGCCAGTTGCAACAATCAATGATGATGATGCAGTTATCTTCTATAACTTCCGTCCAGACCGTGCAATTCAAATTGCTCGTGTATTTACAAACGAAGATTTCCGTGAGTTCGATCGTGGTGAAAAAGTACCTCACATTCCTGAATTCGTTTGTATGACACATTTCAGTGAAACTGTAGATGGTTACGTGGCATTCAAGCCAATGAATCTTGATAACACTTTAGGTGAAGTTGTTGCGCAAGCGGGATTAAAGCAACTTCGCATCGCGGAAACTGAAAAGTATCCGCACGTTACATTCTTCTTTAGCGGTGGTCGTGAGGCTGAATTCCCAGGAGAAGAGCGTATCTTAATTAACTCACCGAAGGTTGCAACGTATGACTTGAAACCTGAAATGAGCATTTACGAAGTAACGGACGCTTTAGTAAATGAAATCGAAAATGATAAACATGATGTTATCATTCTTAACTTTGCAAACTGTGATATGGTTGGCCATTCTGGGATGATGGAACCAACAATTAAAGCAGTAGAAGCAACTGACGAATGTTTAGGAAAAGTTGTAGAAGCAATTCTTGCAAAAGATGGTGTAGCACTTATTACTGCTGACCATGGTAATGCTGATCAGGAGTTAACTGCTGATGGCGGACCTATGACAGCTCATACAACTAACCCGGTTCCTTTCATCGTTACAAAAAATGATGTAGAGCTTCGTGAAGGTGGTATTTTAGGAGATATCGCCCCAACAATGCTTACGCTTTTAAATGTGGAACAACCGAAAGAAATGACAGGTAAAACAATTATTAAATAATTTGCTTATATAAAAAGGAGAGAATTTATTATGTCAACAATTATTGATGTTTATGCTCGCGAAGTCCTTGACTCTCGTGGTAACCCAACTGTAGAAGTAGAAGTTTACACAGAAAGCGGCGCTTTCGGACGCGCTATCGTACCAAGTGGTGCATCTACTGGTGAACACGAAGCAGTAGAATTACGTGACGGTGACAAATCTCGTTACCTTGGTAAAGGTGTTATGAACGCAGTAAACAACGTTAACGAAGCAATCGCTCCAGAAATCGTTGGTTTCGACGTAACTGACCAAGCTGGTATCGACCGTGCTATGATCGAATTAGATGGCACTCCAAACAAAGGTAAACTAGGCGCTAACGCTATCCTTGGTGTATCTATGGCAGTAGCTCACGCAGCAGCTGACTTCGTAGGTCTTCCATTATACCGTTACCTTGGTGGATTCAATGCAAAACAATTACCAACTCCAATGATGAACATCATCAACGGTGGTTCTCACGCTGATAACAACGTAGACTTCCAAGAGTTCATGATCTTACCAGTTGGTGCTCCAACATTCAAAGAATCAATCCGTATGGGTGCTGAAGTATTCCATGCACTTAAAGCTGTATTACATGACAAAGGTCTTAACACTGCAGTAGGTGACGAAGGTGGATTCGCTCCAAACCTTGGTTCTAACCGTGAAGCTCTAGAAGTAATCATCGAAGCTATCGAAAAAGCTGGTTACAAAGCTGGCGAGAACGTATTCTTAGGAATGGACGTTGCTTCTTCTGAGTTCTACAACAAAGAAACTGGTAAATATGACCTTGCAGGCGAAGGCCGTACTGGCTTAACTTCTGCAGAAATGGTTGATTTCTACGAAGAGCTTTGCAAAGACTTCCCAATCATCTCTATTGAAGATGGTTTAGACGAAAACGACTGGGATGGTCACAAATTATTAACTGATCGTATCGGTGATAAAGTACAATTAGTTGGTGACGATTTATTCGTAACTAACACTCAAAAACTTGCTGAAGGTATCGAAAAAGGTATCTCTAACTCAATCTTAATTAAAGTTAACCAAATCGGTACTTTAACTGAGACTTTCGAAGCAATCGAAATGGCTAAACGTGCTGGTTACACAGCAGTTGTATCTCACCGTTCTGGTGAAACTGAAGATGCTACAATCGCTGACATCGCAGTTGCAACTAACGCTGGCCAAATCAAAACTGGTTCTATGAGCCGTACGGATCGTATTGCTAAGTACAACCAATTATTACGTATCGAAGACGAGCTAGGCGAAGTAGCTGTTTACGATGGTGTAAAATCTTTCTATAACATCAAACGATAATTGTAGAAAATAACGACAGACCGTGAGAAATCACGGTCTGTTTTTTTATGTTAAAATTCTTCACCCGTCATAAGTGACATGAAATGTTTAAAGAAGCGGTTATAATCAAAATCAATGGCGATTTGATGACTCGGCCAATCAGTAAATGGTTTAGACTCTCCTAAAGAACGAAATTCCCCAATGCTTGTTCCTTGTGCATAGGATTCCGTCATGACAACAATAGGTGACTTATGATACGTAAACATAGAGTTATCAAATAAAGCGAGTATTGGCATGGTGTCATGAAAGGGACTTCCTTTTAACTGCGGTAGGGTATCTTTATAGTAGCCGTAGTAATAATGATCGAATAACGGTTTGACGAGTGGGGCTTTTCCTTTCGCTTCAATGTATTCGGCCATTTCTGGTGTAATGACGGAGTATTGGGTGACGTTTAACGGGTATATGTACATGTTAGCTGCGGATTGAAGAACGATATTAGCGGCAGTAGGATCGCCATAAAAGTTTGCTTCCGAAATAGGAGTAACATTACCGGGATGTAAAAAGGCACCGCCCATTACGTAGTAAGATTTAATTTGCTTCATTAGCTGTTTACATAGGATGAATAAAATTGCGAGGGAGGTAAGTCTTCCTAAACTTACAATGATTAATTCATCTTTATACTGTTCAATAAGAGGAATAACTTCGAAAAAATTCTCCATTTCTCCGTTAGTCACATTCTCCTTTGGAATAATTGGCCCGAGTCCTTGTTTTCCATGGACATCCGTAAAGAAAGCCGGAGGGGCACCAGTAAGCGGTTGTTCTGAACCACCAAATACTTTAATATTTCTATTTTTTGTTTTGTGCTTAAGAAAATGAGCATTTTGTACGGCCATTTCTTTTGGAACATTGCCGTAATCAGCAACAATGCCGATGATTTCTATTTCATCGATAAAGAATGCTAAAAGGAGGGCCATCGCATCATCAATCCCAGGATCACAAAAAATAAGAACTTTTTTTGGCATATGTTCACCACCTATGTTGTTTGTTCCGTAAAAGCCTGATTGGTGAAAGGTTATTAAAGTTTCACTTTATATATATGTAAGTTTAAGGAGAAAAAGATTATTTTATTGAAATAACAACCTTATAAAATCAGAAAATAAAAACTTTTTATATTAGGTCAAGGTTTTTGACTTAATTTTTACTCGGAAATCCAGTCATATCAAGGTTGTAAGCGTCTAACATAGGCTGTTTTTGCTGTCAAGTTGATAAATTGCAGCTTTTTACAATTTATACTATGATAAAGATATTAACAGAAGATCGTATAAACATGAGGGATGATGAACATGAAATTTACAAAGATTCTTGTCCAAATTGCTGCTCTTTACGTTTTTTATATGGTTGGAACTTGGGTGCAAGAAATGTTAAATATTCCGATTCCAGGAAGTTTGATTGGGATGTTCCTCTTACTTGTTTTACTTAGCCTAAAAGTTCTTCCAGTGAAATGGTTCGATTTAGGAGCAGAAACACTCGTTGCTATTATGCCGTTTTTATTAATTCCGCCAACGCTTGGCCTAATGAATTACGGTGCTTTTTTTATGAGTAAAGGAATTTCTCTTTTTATTACAGTTGTAGCGAGTACATTTTTAATTATTATTGTCGCAGGACATACAGGACAATATCTTGCGAATAGAAAGGAAAGAGAGTCGCGATGAGCCAAATATTGATCGGAATCGGTTGGGTTCTTTTTACGGTGCTATTATATCAATTATCTAAAAAAATCTATCAAGTATTTCCAACACCATTCACCATTCCAATGCTTGTAGCAACAGGATTAATGGCTTTCTTATTTATCGTGCTTGATATACCGTATCAACATTATATGGAAAGTGGTGGTGGCTGGATTGCAAAACTGCTGGGACCCGGTGTTGTAGCATTTGCAATTCCTCTTTATAAACAACGTCACGTTCTGCAAAAATATGTTGTGCCGATCGCCGGCGGGGTACTAGTAGGTACAACAGTTGCCATTGCAAGTGACTTTGCTATTGCATCACTTATGGGAACAGATAAAAGTTTGATTTTATCTTCTTTACCAAAATCGGTGACAATGCCAGTTGCAATGAGTGTTTCAGAGCAAGTTGGTGGTGTGCCGTCATTAACAGCAGCTTTCGTTGTTATTGCGGGTATTACTGGAACAATTACAGGACCGCTTTTATTAAAATGGAGCCGCGTTACAAACTCGGTTGGTAAAGGTATCGGATTTGGATGTGCTTCTCATATTATGGGCGTTATGAGAGCGATGAAAAATAATGAACATGAAGGTGTTATTGGATCGGTAACAATGACATTAACTGCAATTTTGACATGTTTGCTCGGCCCATTATTTGCAATGATGTTTATGTAATAGAAGAAAAGCGAGAGCAACCTTATTGCTCTCGCTTTTCTATAGGATTTATGCTACAGTTACAATAACTGAATCTTTGTAGGAGGTACGCCAAGTGCATACGTTATTATCCGTTTTACTTATTATTGTATCGATTTTAATGATTGTTATGGTACTTATGCAGTCTAGTAATAGCTCAGGCCTTTCAGGTGCAATTTCAGGCGGTGCAGAGCAATTATTTGGTAAGCAAAAAGCACGTGGAATTGAAGCGGTATTAAACCGTATTACGATTGTTTTAGCTGTTCTATTCTTCGTATTAACAATTGCTGTTACGTACTTAAATTTATAGAATTGAAAGAAGAAGCGTTAGTAAGTTGTACTAATGGTTCTTCTTTTTTTATTTTGCCATTTGAAAGATGTTTCTAATTAGATTATAGAAATATAAATATGGTACACTAAGATATAGAAAGAATACGACTAGATTACAGAAGAGAAAGAGGAGAAGTACATGATGAAATTAGCATCTCCGAAACCATTTACATTTGAGGGTGGAGACCGCGCTGTTTTATTACTACATGGTTTCACAGGAAACTCAGCTGATGTACGTATGTTAGGGCGTTTCTTAGAGAAGAAAGGCTACACTTGTCATGCGCCAATTTATAAAGGGCATGGTGTACCACCAGAAGAGCTTGTTCATACAGGTCCTGAAGACTGGTGGCAAGATGTAACAGAGGCATATCAGCTTTTAAAAGATAAAGGCTTTGAGAAAATTGCTGTTGTTGGATTATCACTTGGCGGCGTATTTTCTTTAAAATTAGGTTATACAGTACCGGTTTTAGGTGTAGTGCCAATGTGTGCACCAATGTATATTAAGAGTGAAGAAACGATGTACCAAGGTATATTGGCATATGCCCGCGAATATAAAAAGCGTGAGCAAAAATCACCAGAGCAAATTGAACAAGAAATGTTGGAATTCCAACAGACACCGATGAATACATTAAAAGCATTACAACAATTAATTGCTGACGTACGTAACAATGTAGATATGATTTATGCACCAACATTTGTTGTACAAGCACGTCATGATGAAATGATTAATACAGATAGTGCTAACATTATTTATAACGGTGTAGAATCTACGTTAAAAGAAATTAAATGGTATGAAGACTCTACGCATGTCATTACACTTGATAAAGAGCGTGACGAGCTACATGAGGATGTATATAACTTCTTGGAGCAACTAGATTGGTAAGATCTAGTTGCCTCTTTTTTTCATAAGGAATTTTTTGTGAAAACTGTAAAAATCATAAGGGGAGTATTGAAGTTTCGCTTTATACATCCCCTATCTTTCGGATACACTAAATAATATAAGGTTTTAAAGGAGGTATTTTTGCTTGGAAGAAATCACACAAGAACATATTGATAAGTTGTTATTATTTATGAGAGAAGAAGCGTATAAACCGCTAACGATACAAGAGTTAGAAGAGGCATTTGGAATTGAAGGTTCTGAGGGCTTTAAAGATTTTGTAAAGGCACTTGTAACGATGGAAGAGAAGGGACTTGTTATTCGTACTCGTAGCAACCGTTACGGTCTTCCTGAAAAGATGAATTTAGTACGTGGTAAGTTAATTGGACATGCACGTGGCTTTGCATTCGTTGTACCAGACGAGAAGAAAACAGGAGACGATGATCTTTTCATCCCGCCTACAGAGTTAAACGGTGCACTACATGGCGATATAGTATTAGCACGCCTTAGTTCTCAATCGAGTGGCTCGCGTCAAGAAGGTTCAATTGTACGCATTTTAGAGCGTGGTACGAAAGAACTAGTTGGTACATATACAGAATCGAAAAACTTTGGATTTGTTATACCTGATAATAAGCGCTGGACGAGTGATATTTTCATCTTGAAAAGTGCATCAATGGGCGCTGTAGAAGGTCATAAAGTAGTTGTGAAAATTACGAGCTATCCAGAGAATCGTTTAAGTGCAGAAGGTGAAGTTATTCAAATTCTAGGTCATAAAAATGATCCAGGAGTAGATATTTTATCTGTCATCCATAAACATCATTTACCTTTAGCATTCCCTGAAGAAGTGATGGAGCATGCAAACAGTGTACCAGAAACGATTTCAGAAGAAGATTTAAAAGATCGCCGTGACCTGCGTGACCAAATGATCGTAACGATTGACGGTGCAGACGCGAAAGATTTAGATGACGCTGTTACAGTAACGAAGCTCGAGAACGGTAACTACAAGCTTGGCGTTCATATTGCGGATGTAAGTCATTACGTTCAAGAAGGCTCTCCAATTGATGTAGAAGCAGCGGAGAGAGCGACGAGTGTATATCTTGTTGACCGTGTAATTCCGATGATTCCGCATCGTCTATCTAACGGTATTTGTTCATTAAATCCGAAAGTAGACCGTCTGACGTTATCTTGTGAAATGGAAATTAACAATTTAGGTGACGTTGTAAAGCATGAGATTTTCCAAAGTGTGATTAAAACGACAGAGCGTATGACGTATGCTGATGTAAGAAGCATTCTAGAAGACGAGGATGAAGAATTAATCAAGCGCTATGAACCGCTAGTACCGATGTTTAAAGAGATGGGTCAGTTGGCACAAATTTTACGTGAAAAACGTATGCGTCGTGGTGCAATCGACTTTGACTTTAAAGAAGCGAAAGTATTAGTAGATGAAGAAGGAAAACCGACAGATGTTGTCATGCGCGATCGTTCTGTATCAGAGAAGTTAATTGAAGAATTTATGCTTGTTGCGAATGAAACAGTAGCAGAGCACTTCCACTGGATGAACGTACCATTCATGTACCGTGTCCATGAAGATCCGAAAGAAGATAAGCTAGAGCGTTTCTTCGAGTTTGTAACGAATTTCGGATACGCAGTAAAAGGACGTGCGAATGAAGTACATCCTCGTGCGCTGCAACAAATTCTTGAAATGGTTCAAGGACAGCCGGAAGAAGTAGTTATTTCAACAGTAATGCTTCGTTCCATGAAGCAAGCGCGTTACGATGCGGATAGCTTAGGGCATTTCGGTTTATCAACTGAGTTCTACACGCATTTCACATCGCCAATTCGTCGTTACCCAGATACGATCGTTCATAGATTAATTCGTGAATACATCATTAACGGTAAAGTCGACCATGAAACACAAGCAAAATGGCGTGAAAAATTACCTGAGATTGCAGAGCATTCTTCTAATATGGAACGTCGTGCTGTTGAAGCAGAACGTGAAACAGACGAAATGAAAAAAGCAGAGTATATGGTTGATAAGATCGGCGAAGAGTATGACGGTATGATTAGCTCTGTAACAAACTTCGGTTTATTCGTAGAGCTTCCAAATACGATTGAAGGTCTTGTACACGTTAGCTATTTAACGGATGATTACTACCGTTATGACGAGCAGCATTTCGCAATGATCGGAGAACGTACAGGCAACGTATTCCGCATTGGTGACGAAATTACAATTCGCGTTATTAACGTAAACAAAGATGAGCGTGCAATCGACTTTGAAATCGTTGGCATGAAAGGTACGCCTCGTCGTAAGTTCAAAGATCGCCCAGTCGTTATCGAACAGCCAAGAACAGGCAGAAAGAAACGCGGTGGACGTAGCGAGCGTAGTAATGAGCGCGGCGGAGAACGTGGCACAGGAAGAAAATTTGACCGTGGTGGCAAAGGTAAAAGCACAGGCAAAGGAAGAGGATCTGCATCCGCATCCACATCTACGTCTGCTAGCCAGTCAGGGAAAAAAGATGGTAACGGCAAGAAGAAAAAAGCATTCTTCGAAAATGTACCAGGATTCAAGAAGAAAAAGAAAAAGCGTAAGTAAGAAAAGAGTGGCTTCGCTTTGATGAAAAGCGGGGCTTTTTCTTTTTTTATTGGTGGTTTGAGAGCGAGCTACTTTCGCTTTTTAATGTAATCCAGCTACAGTGGCTAGAATGTTCGGCGGCTTCGCTTCTTCCTCAGAGGTAAAGAGCACCTCAAGGTCAGAAGCTCCATCCACCTCACATTCTGAGCGAGCCACTTTCGCTTTTTATATAATCCAGCTACAGTGGCTAGAATCTATCGGCCATTTCACTCCCTCGGACGAAGCAAAAAGCGCTTCTCTGTCGGGAGTTCCAATGTCCAAAGATTCTGAGCGAGCCACTTTCGCTTTTTAGTAACATTTGTTACAATAGTAAAAATAGAGGAGGGACGTTATATGCCAAAAGGTTCAGGTAAGGTTATTGCACAAAATAAAAAAGCATTTCATGATTATTTCATCGAAGAAACATACGAAGCAGGGCTTGTCCTTCAAGGAACGGAAATTAAGTCGATTCGCGCTGGACGCGTAAACTTGAAAGATGCGTTTGCACGTGTACATAATGGTGAAGTATGGGTTCATAATATGCATATTAGTACGTACGAACAAGGGAATCGTTTCAACCATGATCCGCTTCGCACGAGAAAGTTACTTCTTCATAAAAAAGAAATTGAGAAGTTAACGGGTGCTTCAAAAGAGACAGGATATGCATTAGTTCCAGTTAGAATCTATTTGAAAAATGGATTTGCGAAAATGGCACTTGGTTTAGCAAAAGGTAAGAAACAATACGATAAGCGTCACGATTTAAAAGAGAAAGAAGCTAAACGTGAAATTGCACGCGCGTTCCGTGATCGTCAAAAGATGTAATACAGATATTTACATTTGTAAAACGGCGCGCGTATGTTATAATAACTTATGTAAGATTGTTGCACATTGAAAAACAGCTCTTAGTAGCTATCACGAAATTTTCTTCGTATGCTCCATTTTTATCATGGGGACGTTACGGATTCGACAGGGATAGTTCGAGCTTAGGTTGCGAGTCGAGGGGATCGGCCTCGTTAAAACGTCAAAGCCTATAATTGGCAAACAAAACAATCTTTCTTTAGCTGCTTAATTGCACTAAAGGTTCCTCCCTCCATCGTCCATGTGGTAGGGTAAGGGACTCAAACTAAGTGGACTACGCCGGAGTTCGCCGTCTGAGGACAAAGGAAGAGAACAACCAGACTAGCAACTTGGAAGCCTGTCGATAGGCCGAAGAGTTCGCGAAATGCTAATATATCGACTACACTCGTAGAAGCTTAAGTGCCGATATTTTTGGACGTGGGTTCGACTCCCACCGTCTCCACCAATACATATTTGGTGGTTTTTTTATTTTGTATGATATGAACCATAACTTTGCCAGGTTGGCGAGGTTATGGTTCTTTTTATTTTGTAGTTTTATAAAATGTTTAAGTTGATGGGGGAGGGTGGTCCCCCTAAAACAGAAAATGAAGGAATGGTTATTGATGATAAACAGGTAGATACAATAGCTGCTCGTAAACGCCTGATTGGTGAGTGTTTATTTTTATTTCATTTTATTCAAATCTTCATATTCTTTGTGTTTTTATCCTTATCTATTGTAAGATTATATAGAGTTCTCCTAATAAGCTGTTATAATTACTTTTTTTAGGAGTTTAATACTTATAAATCTTAAATTATTTTTGGAGATAACTTTTTATCTAACTAAGTTATATTGAAGTAGAGGTGAACCATCGGTGAGGCAGGTGTTAGTAATTAAAAATGAACGGTCTTTAGCAAAGAAAATCGTAAGCGGTTTAACGCAAGAAGGCCATTTTATTTTAAAACTTCACAATGAAAACGAAGGTTTAAATATAGTATATGAACAAGATTGGGATATTATCATATTGGATTGGGATTCATTAAGTATATCCGGACCAGAAATTTGTAGACAAATACGACTTGTTAAAACGACACCAATCATTATTGTGACCGACAATATTTCTAGCAAGGATTGCATAGCAGGTCTACATGCAGGAGCAGATGATTATATTAGAAAACCATTTGTGAAAGAAGAATTAGTAGCAAGAGTTCAAGCTATTTTAAGAAGAAGTGACTATAATCAGCAAAATGAGATAAACTTTTTTCAGTTTAAAGATCTCTTTGTTGATGCATCTAGCAATATTGTGAAAAAAGGTGGTAAAACTCTCTCGCTTACGAAGCGTGAGTACGATTTACTTGCATTTTTAATCAAGAATAAAAATACAATATTGAGCCGTGAAATGCTTTTGAATCAGGTTTGGGGATATAACGTAGTAGTAAATCCAAATGTAGTAGACTTATATATTGGGTATGTAAGAAAAAAGTTAAAGTGCGAGAAGAAAGACAGATATATTCAAACGATACATGGCAGAGGCTATTCAATGGTTGAATGATAAAAATAAGATAATAAAGTAGTTTCTGTGAAATATGAAAAGACAGAAACTATAAAAAGAAGATTGCTATCAGGAAATGGTCATTTTTTGCAGTAGAAACCATGTTTTATAAGGTGTGGGGGATGGATCTGCTGCGCATTAGTTGAGACCGTATCAAATGTATTTTTAATTTTATTAACTCACACCATTCACAAGATTTTCACAGAATTAATGACTATACTTATTATCAGGATGTTCAAATGAAAATGATTATCAATAGCAATTTAGATGCATAAAAGTTACTATCTAATTTAATCTATGAACTTTATCATTTTCGAACTAAATTACATAATAAGGAGTATACGTATGAAAAAAACTATGCTTTTAAAATTAGTAAGTATTCTAGCAATTTTCACATTAATGTTAGTAGCTTGCTCAGATTCAGGTAAAGAAACTTCGAAGGCTAATAATAAAGATAATGGTAGTGATAAGCCAAAAACGGTTGAAATCACTGATGCGCATGGAAAAGTTACTGTTCCTGTAAATCCAAAGAATGTAGTTGCTTTAGATAATAGAACTTTTGAAACTTTAGCTGATTGGGGAATTAAATTAGCGGCTGCTCCAAAGGATATTATGCCTGCTGATTCAGCATATAAAAAGGATGAAAAAGTTCAAAATATTGGGAATCACCGTGAACCAAATCTTGAAATTATTGCAGCGGCAAACCCTGACCTTGTAATTGTTGGTCAAAGATTTGCTGACCATTACGAAGAAATCAAAAAATTAGTACCAAATGCAGCTGTTATTGATCTTAATTTTGATGTTTCTGAGAAGGCTACTAAGCCTGGAGAAAACTTAGTAAAAGGACTTAAAGATTCTACAACTACTTTAGGAAAAATCTTTGCTAAAGATAAAGAAGCTAAACAATTAGTAGCTGATTTTGATAAATCTATTGAAAAAGCAAAATCTGCTTATAACGGAAAAGATAAAGTTATGAGTGTTATCGTTACTGGTGGGAATATTGGCTTTGCAGCTCCTCACTCTGGTCGCGTTTGGGGACCTATGTATGAAATTTTCGGTTGGACTCCAGCATTAGAAGTTTCGAATTCTACTGCAGGTCATAAAGGTGATGACGTTTCTGTTGAAGCTATCGCACAAACAAATCCTGATTGGCTTTTCGTATTAGATCGTGATGCTGCAACATCTGATGCAGCTAAGTCAGCTCCTGCTCAGGATGTTATTTCTAAATCACCAGCTCTTCAAAACACAACTGCTGTTTCTAAAAAACAAGTTATTTATGCACCAGCAGATACTTACACAAATGAATCAATTCAGACTTATATAGAGTTATTTGGAAACCTTGCAAAAACTTTAGCTAAGTAGTGTAAAGGGGTACGAAACAGTGTCAAAAAATATGAGTTCTAGGGTTGAGAATATTTCTCAACCCCAGTTTTATAATCAAAATAAAATATGGACAAAACCTTTTATAATAGCAGTTATAGTTGTTATAATTTTAGGGATTATATCACTGTTTACTGGAGTTTATGATATACGTGGACAAGAGGACGGAATGGAGATGTTTTTCATCACTCGTGTTCCGAGAACAGTTGCATTAATGCTTACTGGAGCTGCGATGGCGATGGCAGGGCTCGTCATGCAACTCATTACACAAAACCGTTTTGTCGAACCTACTACAACGGGGACTATTGAATGGTCAGGCTTAGGCCTGCTTTTTGTGTATTTACTATTTCCTGCCCCGACTTTAGTGCAAAGAATGACTGGTGCAATCATTTTTTCTTTTATAGGAACTATGATTTTCTTTCTATTTTTAAGAAGAGTTAAGCTTCGTTCGTCTTTAATTGTTCCGATTATTGGATTGATGCTTGGAGCAGTTATTTCTGCAGTGTCTACTTTTTTGGGACTCCTTTTTCAAATGACGCAAAGTATTGAAACTTGGTTTGTAGGTTCATTTGCTAACATTCAGGTAGGAAGATACGAATATTTATGGCTGATTGTTATCGTTACTTTGCTTATTTTTATGTATGCGAATAGATTGACTTTAGCTGGACTAGGAGAAGATGTCGCAACAAGCCTTGGAGTTAATTACAATCGAATTGTTCTTTTTGGGACTGCTCTTATCTCTGTTGCAGTTGGAATTGTTGCAGCTGTTATTGGAAACTTACCTTTCTTGGGGTTAATTGTTCCAAACATTGTTTCCATGTTTAGAGGGGATGACCTTAGGAGTAATTTACCTTGGGTGTGTGTGATCGGAATGGGGACAATAACTACCTGTGACATCATTTCTCGAACAATTATAAAGCCTTTTGAATTACCTGTTTCTTTAATACTTGCATCAGTGGGAGCAGTCGTGTTTATTACTATTTTATTGAGAAAAAGAAAACCAAGGAGGCTACGATGATCACATTAGATTATAGAAATAAAGAAAATGTCGAAGTCGATTCTAGCCTTCATAATGAAAGTAGATCAGCTAGCGCTTTTCGTTCTAAGAAGGAAGCAAGACGTTATTGGATTGTACTGATAACATTGATTGCTTTAGGCCTCCTTTCTTCATATGGACTTTTAGTGTATAACAATCCAGTTCCGATAGATTCACCTTCTTTTATCCCAGTTGTTAAGAGAAGGATAGTAGCTATTGTTGCAATGATTATTGCAGCTGTTTGTCATAGCTTGTCGACTGTAGCTTTCCAATCTATTACGAATAATAAAATTATTACACCTTCGCTTTTAGGTTTCGAATCACTTTATTCGGCGATTCAAACGAGTACAATATTCTTCTTTGGTGCTAGTGCATTACTAAATTTTAATGGCATCGGATCATTTTTATTCCAAGTTGTTGTTATGGTTTTCATGAGTTTGATACTTTATGGATGGTTACTTTCCGGTAAATACGGGAATTTACAACTTATGCTTTTAGTTGGAATTATTATTGGTACCGGACTAAATTCTGTGTCGACTTTCATGAGAAAACTACTTGCGCCTTCAGAATTTGATATTTTACAAGCGAGATTATTTGGTTCTGTTAATCATGCAGATCCTGCATATTTTCCTATTGTAATTCCTATGATCATAATTGTAGCGTTATTAATTTTTGCTCATTCTAAGAATTTGAATGTTTTGTCACTAGGAAAGGATGTTGCTACTTCTTTTGGAGTTAAATATCAACCTAGTGTAATTTATACGCTTGTATTAGTAGCTATTTTAATGTCCATTTCAACAGCTCTAATTGGGCCACTTACTTTCTACGGATTTTTAGTAGCAACTTTGAGTTATCAAGCGGCATCAACGTATGATCATAGATATATTTTTCCAATGGCTTTTGCAATAGGATTTTTAATAATGACGAGTGCATACTTTCTAATGTATCATGTATTCCATGCTCAAGGTGTAGTTTCAGTTATTATTGAATTATTTGGTGGAATCATATTCTTAACTATAGTTTTAAGGAAGAGGGCTTTATGATAAAAATTGATAATGTTAAAAAGTTCTATACTGATAAGGTGAAAATAGGACCTTTGGATATTGAAATACCAAAAGCAGGCTTTACTTCTTTAATTGGACCAAATGGCGCCGGAAAATCAACGACACTTTTGATGATTGGCAGACTTTTAGATATGGACGAAGGTCAAATTCAGGTAGCGAATATGGATGTTTCTGAATCCAAATCAAAAGACTTAGCAAAAGTTTTGACTATATTGCGACAGGAAAATCATTTTGTAACTAGGCTTACGGTTAGACAATTAGTTGGATTTGGACGCTTTCCTTATTCAAAGGGAAGATTAACGAAAGAGGATGAATTTATTATTTCTAAATATATCGACTTTCTAGATTTAACTAATTTAGAAAATAGATATTTAGATGAGCTTTCTGGTGGTCAAAGACAAAGGGCATATGTAGCGATGGTATTGTGCCAAGAGACTGAATATGTACTTTTGGATGAGCCTCTGAACAACCTTGATGTTGCTCGATCTGTTCAAATGATGGAGCATTTGAGACGTGCGGCTAATGAATTTGGAAGAACAATTTTGACTGTTATGCATGACATAAATTTTGCAGCCAAATACTCTGATAAAATTTGTGCTATGAAAGATGGACAAATTGCTGCTTTTGGAACAGTAGAAGAAGTTATGGATCCAACACTTTTGACAGATATTTTTGAAACAAAAATAGAGATTATTAATGGTCCTTATGGGCCGATCGCTGTTTATTAGTTACAAAACGAGTATGCAAAAAAAGCTGCTGTCTATATTTTATAGGCAGCAGCTTTTTTTAAACCTTGCAATCAAATCACTCTTGATATATAGTTTAGTTAAGTGAACTAAACTACATTCAGGAGGTTTTGAAATGGAAAAAGAAATAGTTTCAAACGAAAATAAACAAAAAAAGCCATTGCTTTTTAAAGTTGGAATAGGGCTTCTAATCATATATGTTTTACTTTGGGCGAGTGCTTTAATCATACCATTTACTTCGCTTTCGACTCAGATAAAGGCTATTGTTATTCCAGGGTGTATAGTAGTAGGAGAAATTCTATTTTTAATCGGTGCTGTCTTTGTTGGAAAAGAAGTGGTGGCAAAATATAAAAAGTATTTAAATCCGAAAAATTGGAGAAGAAAAGGTGAGAGGGACAAGTATGAAAAATAAAAATATAGCTGAGGAAATCAATCTAACACTTGAAGAATTATGGATATTACTTGAAACGAAAGAAAGATCGTATACGAATTTCAATTTAAATAATCAGCAATATACGTTATTAACATTAATTATTCGGTACCCATCATCCACTCCTAAAGAGCTAGCAGAAAAAATGAATGTAACGAAGAGTGCCATTAGCCAACAGCTAGTCAAACTTGAAAAGGATGGATACATTTTCAGAAGGCAACATGCAGAAGATAAACGTGCATTTTCAGTTGAATTAGGAGAGAAAGGTTTGCTATACAAACAAGAAATGGATGCATATATGGAGCAAGTTTCTGAAAAGTATTATGCAAGTTTATCACCTGAAGAATTAACAAACCTTTTATCAGCGCTTCAAAAGCTAACGAAGGTAATTGAAGAGCTGTAGTGGCTGTTACATGTAAAAAGAAGCGTAAGCTGATCAAAAACGGTCAGCTTACGCTAATTCATGTTTCGAATATAAAAAATGGACTCATAAAAAAACTCCTGTAACTCAGTACAGAAGTTTTAATCAAACCAATTAAAAACTAAATTGTGGCTTTATATCACCTTTATAAGGTTCATGTTCAACGAATATAGTGATGTCCTTACCCGCTTGGTCTTTACCAGTTCTTTTATACGTAAATTTCTTATTGTTCAGTTCAGTAAGTTCAAGAGCCGCACCATATTTATTATTTCCAATTGAAACATGAGCTCTTATTTTATTTTCATGTAAAACATCGAAGTAACCATAGTCACCGCGGCTTTGACCTGTTTCGCTATTGAAGAACTCATATTTATTAGATTTGTCATCGAATTTTGCTAGACTAATGAAGTTCGAATTAAACTGTGTTACGTCATTACCAGCTTCATCTAATACTTTTGTTCCGTGCCAAAGGGTTCCACCTAAAATTTTATCTCCATCAGCGTTTTTAACGATATCGCCAGTAGTCGTGTTCAGTTGCTTGTCCGGATCAGTGAAAGAAAGCTCTTTTTCTTTATATGGAACATGTTCAACGAAGACTTCTACATCGTTACCGTTAGCGTCTTTCCCCATTCTTTTATAAGTAAATACATTTTTATTTAGTTTTGTCATGTCAACAACAGCTTGATATTTCATTGATTCTGAAATTAATATTCTCTTCTTCCCATCATTTGTGATAAAGAAAGTTCCTTTATCGCCACGACTTGCACCTGTTTTAGCATCAAAGAATTCATATCTTCCTGACTTTGCATCATATTTCGCAAGACCAATGAAGTTTGCATTTTCTTTTGTTAAATCATTTTTATCTTTGTCATACACTCGTGTACCTTGCCAATTTGTATCGCTAAGAATGTTAGCCATTTTTTGGCCTTTCGTTAACTTATTTTCCTTTTTTGTTTCTTTAGCAGTTTGTTCTTGTTTCGGCTTACTATGGTTTTCTTCAGCTTGAGTACCAACACACCCGGTTAGTGCTAGTGTGAATCCGAGCAATATAGATGATAGTGCTTTCGTTTTTTTGTTCATTTTTTATCGTCTCCTCATTTTATAAATGTAAGTAGTACGGTTTGTGATTATAGTAATAGTTACTACGTTTATTATGTTAATCCTCGAGTATAAACTGCCTCTAAATAAAACATTAAAAAAAGATAAACTAATTCCTAAAATTTGTTCATACTTAGAAAATGGCCTTTTACATACGATAAATGCTAATCTCTCATTTTGAAACTGTCGGAATCAAATGGGCGGATTAATATTATGATTACAGTACGCTTTTTGATGTGATGCTATACTGTATATAGGATTCTATTAGTGTTTGTTGTGTCGGTTTTTGTCGGTAAGTCGATATATTTAGAAAATCGTTGATATATTTGGAGTTGCGCCGATATATTTAGAAAATCGCCGATATAATTTGAGTAGCGCTGATATATTTGAAAAATCGCTGATATATTTTGGAGGTGGATAAAGATGATTGTGAAAGAACGAAAAATACCCGTACATTTACTTCAATTAGAAGCTTTACTTAGAAGATTGCCTGCCCATCACCCAAAAAGGAATATGGTGGCTGAAAATCTAGCGAAATTTATGGCTGGCTATAAAGGAGAGCAGGCGATTGAATATCCACTTAGTTTTCTGTCCGAAACAAGATATAGTATTTTACATGATATCAGGTTGTTTGATCAGAAACATTATTTCCAAATCGATACCCTTATAGTTTCCTCGTGTTTTCTTCTTTTTCTTGAAATAAAAAATATCATTGGCACATTAATTTTTGATGCGAAGTTTAATCAACTTATTCGAATAGCAGATGGTACTTCGGAAGAAGGGTTCCCAGATCCGCTTTTACAACTAAAACGGCAAGAGATGCAGCTTAGAAAATGGTTGAGTTTGCATGATTTATATAATATTCCGATTGAATCTCTCGTTGTAATTAGTTCTCCTCGTACAATTATTAAAACTTCAGATGAAATACTTCCTAATAAAATTATCCACGGTGCAAATTTACCTAATAGAATCAAACAGATTGAAAATCAATATAAAGAAGAAGCAATTAGTAATATAAATGGACTTATAAATCAAATTATGAATGGACACATCCCGCAGAGACAAAATATTCTTGTACAATATAAAGTTAAAGAAGAGGAGTTGCTAAAGGGCGTACAGTGTGAGGAATGTTTTACCATGGCGATGTTAAAAGAAAAGCAGGGATGGCGTTGCCAAAACTGTAATAGTACGTCTAAACAAGCTCATTTACGTGCTTTGCAAGATTACACACTTCTGTTTGGAATGATAACTACTAATAGCAAATTGAGAGGATTCTTTAATATGCAATCTAGTTCTGCGGTTAAACGACTCTTCCAAACAATGAAAATCCCATACACCGGCAACAACAAAGGACGAACCTATGATTTAACTTCTTTCCAATCATAATTTTGCTATAATGAATACGTACTTATACGAAGGGGAGTTTAAAGAGAAAATGAAATTTAATATCGATCATTTTATCGCGAGTGTTTTACAGTGGATATTAAATATAGCGTTAATTATATTATCCATTGTCTTATCTATTTTTTTAATTAACGAGACAATTACTTTTATTCAATACATATTTTCAGCAAAGAAGTATACGTCATATAAATTAGTTGAAAGTATCATCGTCTATTTCTTATACTTCGAGTTCATTGCGTTAATTATTAAGTATTTTAAATCGAACTATCATTTTCCGTTACGTTATTTTATTTATATCGGAATTACGGCGTTAATTCGTTTAATTATCGTATCTCATGAGGAACCGATGGAGACATTATTATACGCAGGAGCAATTCTTGTTTTAGTCATTGCTTTATACATATCAAATATGAGAGATTTGAGAAAAGAGTAGTAGTGCAGACATAAGTTTGCACTACTTTTTTATGTCTTGACCTTCAAGTTGCTTGAAAGTTTACAATGTAAATAGGGCGTTTGAAATTGAAAAAAATTGAGAAATTAAGTGAAGAGGTTTCTTTTACTTGGAGGTTATAGAAATGAGTCAGGAATTAAAATTACGTCCATTAGAGCGAGAAGATTTAAAGTTTGTACATGAACTTAATAATAATGCACATATTATGTCGTATTGGTTTGAAGAGCCGTATGAGGCATTTGTGGAGCTGCAGGATTTATACGATAAACATATACATGATCAAAGCGAACGCCGATTTATCGTTGAAAAAGACAATGAAATGGTTGGATTAGTTGAGTTAGTGGAAATCGATTATATTCACCGTAGAACGGAATTCCAAATTATTATTGATCCGAATTATCAAGGATATGGTTATGCAGCGGAAGCGACGCGTTTAGCAATGGATTACGCTTTTTCTGTATTAAATATGCATAAGATTTATTTGGTGGTGGATAAGGAAAATGAAAAAGCGGTACATGTTTATAAAAAGGTTGGATTTATGGTGGAAGGTGAACTGTTAGACGAGTTTTTCGTTGATGGTAACTACCATAATGCGATAAGAATGTGTATGTTCCAAAAGGAATATTTTAGAGTGAAATAAATGCGTGAAAAGGCTAGAGATAATATTTTATCTCTAGCCTTTTTTATAGTATTAACAGTAATTATTTATTGATAAACAATAAAATATTGTTGACTTATAATGTTTTCGGGCGTAGTATGTTGGTAATAAGATAGTGGGAATTAAAGGAGAGTATATGATGAAAAATAAATACGTAGTAGCTATTTCTTTCATGATTTTAGCGATTATTTCTTTAACGATACATGCTTCAAACAGTAAAGTAGGAGCGAATGGGCTCCTTGAAGAACCTTTCTTTTTTCTAGTACCGATAAGTTATGTCTTGTTCCTTAGTGGTGTTGGTGTATTATTATTTGGATTTATTACTTCAAAGCTGAAAAAAAGTAATAGATAAGGAATCCATAAAGCGGGACAAAATACTCACTATGAAATAGAAACATACGATATGGAAGAAAAATAATAAGTGAGTTGGATAATGATGAATCGTTATTTTTACAATGGAAGACAAGTAGGAGCAGCTATTACGTTAGCTGGGGCACAGGGAACCATTCATGCTATGAATCAAGTGATTCAAATGCAGCAACAAGCACAAGTAGCGCAAATGATGCAAAGTCAGTATATGCCGTATTCACAGTTTCCGATGCAAATTGTACATTACGATGTGCATCCAACGGGTTTATTCTCCATTCCATATGGCGGGACATACTTCTTATGAAAGAAAGCGACTGATAAGAGTCGCTTTCTTTTTTTATATTCCGCCCAGCTTCATTCCAAGGAACGCGAAGAGGAGACCAATTATGTAAGTAGCGCTTAAGTATAGAAGGAAAGTGCTAATGTTTTTCCGATTGAGAAGCTGAACAGATTCTAATTTAAATGTCGAAAATGTAGTGAAGGCACCCATAAATCCAGTACCTAATAATAATTGCCAACCTGTAGTAACCCCGTTGCCAATTATATATCCGAGTAAAAACGCTCCTGTTATATTAATGAGAAATGTAGCAATTGGAAAGGAAGTTTTATTTCTTTTTTTCAACCAATTGCTAATTGCAAATCGTGTAATCGCACCGAAAAATCCTCCTGTTGCTACTAATAAAGCTTCCATCATAAGTGATCACCTTCCGTAAGATGTTTCTTAATTAAGAAATCACCTAGTGTATAGCCAAGTCCAGACATAATGAGGCCACCAAGTATGCTGCATGATACATATAAGAAAGCCGTATTCCATTCAGAATGATTAAGTAATTGCACAGTTTCTACACTGAATGTTGAAAATGTCGTAAAGGAACCGATGAATCCAGTCCCGATGCCTGTGATTACATCTGAAGGTAAGATGTTGAGCTTAGCGATATACGTAGTCAGCCATGCTAATAAGAAGCAGCCGAGTAAGTTAATGAGTAATGTAGCTAGTGGAAATGTATGATACCAAAATTCATGAATAGTAAGACCTACATAATAACGAGAAAGGGCCCCTAATATACCGGCAATGCCAACGATAATATAAATCAATTTTCTCACCTCTTTAAATAGCTTGCTCAAAAAAATAGACTCCTACCAGTAGTTATACTGGTAGGAGTCATTAGCTAAGCAGCGTTTATGGCGAACTCCAGCGCCTATGATTATTACATATAGTGTACTAAACATTGCGCTTAATTTCCAGTGAAGGAGTTGGGGCATTTTGTATTTTTGATAATGTAAGAGAAAGAAATGTTGTTTATAAACTAAATATAGTGATATAAGGTTTTTGGTGTGATAAAATATTTCTTATGTCTGTCATTCAGTTTTAGTTAACTGAAAATAAAGAAAATTAAGTCGTGTGTTTTAGAAAAGGGGCGTTTATTTGAAGAAATTATTAAAAATAGTACTTATATGTATTTTGGTAGGAGTGGGGGTTGTAGGTGGTTTCTTAGGGTATATGACACTTACTAAAGAACAGCCTGCTGATGTTGTAAGTTTGAAGGTGGAAAATAATAAAGAGCGCGTATTAGCGACAGGAAATGAATTTAAAGTTACAACATTTAATATTGGATATGGTGGATTAGATAAGGATCAAGACTTCTTTATGGATGGGGGAAAGGGATCTGGTTCAAGTAGTAAAGAGCAAACGGAAACGAATTTAAAGAATATGCTTTCGTTTTTACAAAATGAGAATAGTGATTTTGCGCTACTACAAGAAGTTGATATAAAATCACTTCGATCTTTTGATGTAAATGAGCATGAGTTTTTGAAAAAAGGATTACCTGATTATACTTCGTCATTCGGGAAGAACTATGATACAAAATGGGTGCCCGTTCCAATTACAAGTCCAATGGGATATGCGGAAGCCGGGTTAAGTACGTTTTCTAAATATACAGTTCAAACAGCGAAGAGATTCCAGCTTCCTGGAATGGAACCTTGGCCAAAGCGTTTATTCGATTTAGATCGAGCGATTGTTGAACATACAATCCCTGTTAATAATGGAAAGCATGTTAGACTAGTAAACTTACATTTGTCTGCGTACGATGAAGGCGGGAAAATTAGAAAACAGCAAGTAGAGTATTTAAAAGAATATATGAACAAGCATTATAAAAATGGTGATTACGTAATAATGGGTGGAGATTGGAATCAATTGCTTTCTGACGTTCAATTAAGTGATCCAAAGTTTGTGAAAGAGCGTCCTGAGTGGTTAGTAGAGTTACCAAAGGACTTTACTGATGGTGGTTTTAAGTGGGCTGTAGATCCGTCTGTTATGACTGTGAGAGATGATGTAAAGAAATATGTAGAAGGTGAAAATTTCGTCACGATTATTGATGGTTTTATCGTTTCACCGAATGTAGACATTGTAAATGTACAAGGGAAAGATTTAAAGTTTGAAAATAGTGATCATAACCCAGTGAGTGCGGTATTTAAACTGAAGTAATTGATATGTATAAGTAGAAGGTGGGGCTTCATATGGAGTGGTTAAAGAGGACTTGTTTTTCTAACCTTGAGAAAGAATCACAGAAAAATCATTTATTGCTGTTTATTACGATTTGTAGTTTCTTCCTTGGAATAATCGCGATTGGGTATTACGGATATATTTTTACGGCGAGAGCAATCGCGTTTTGGGTTTGTGGTATTTCTGTCGTTGTATTTGGAACGCTTCTTACTTTTATAGAAAGCATGGAAGCGATGTATAAATATATCATGACATTTATGTTACTTATGATGTCTTTCATTATGGTACAAGCTTTTAATGAAAGCCCAGCTGTATTTCAAATGGTCTATTTTACACTAGCCGTTTCACTTATTTATTTAAGTGAACGTCTCGTTGTAATTCTCGGCGGAGTGGCAGTTGTTATTACATTCATCCTTTGTAGTTATTGGCCGGAGCAATTTTTTGCTTATACAGCAGCATCTGAAGCTGCAAACTTCGCAAGCTTGTTAGCAATCGTAACGATCGCAATGTGGGGCGTAACGAAGATTGGCTCTAATTTGCTAGCTCGTTTAAGTGATGAGAAGCAAGAAGTAATGAGAAAAGCTCAGGAGCTAGAAGAGACGCAAAGGCTTATTGAAGAAACAGTTGTGAAGTTAGATAGTAATTTCAATCATTTAAGACAAAATATGAATACGTCAATGGAGTCGATGAGTGAAATTAATTTCGCTTTTGAAGAGGTTGCAGTTGGTACGCAATCACAATCAGAGATGATGTCACGTTCAGTAGAAGTATTAAACGATATGGAAGGAAATATTGAACAAATCATCTCTCAAGTAAGAAATGCATCAATTCGTGTTGATGAAAGTCTAGAGATTTCAAAGGGTAGTGTGAATACTTTAAGAAATTTTGAAGCTAACATGAGAAGTTTAAATGATGTTGTTTCACAATCGGGAATTATATTTAGAGATTTAATGATGCAATCGAAGCAAATTAATGAAATTGTAGATGTAATAACGAATATTTCAAGTCAGACGAGTTTGCTAGCTTTAAATGCAAATATTGAAGCTGCAAGAGCAGGAGAACATGGAAAAGGGTTTGCTATTGTAGCGAATGAAGTATTAAAGCTTGCTGAAGAATCGAATCGTTCAGCTGGAAGAATTCAAGGGATTTTGAAGGATTTTAGTAATCAAGCAAGCAAGGTGGAAGTGCAGGTAGAAAAATCAGAAAGAGTACAAGAAGAATGTAACGAAATGCTAGCAAGCGTTTTAACAAATGTAACGGATTTAGGGAAGTTTATTGATGCAATTAATGATGTAATGAGAGAGATTGTTGGTCATCAAGAAAATTTCCAAACTAAAACGACGAATATCGTAAAGGATGTTACACATGCTTCTAATGTAATTCAGCAAACTTCTGCGGCTACAGAAGAAGTGTTAGCAAGTGTGGAAGAAGAAAAACTTCGAAATGATACATCAGTGAAGACATTACATACTGTTAGCGAGCAAGTGAAATTGTTAGAAGATATTTTAGAAAAGTAATATCGCTTGAAGAGAGCACACCATTTGTGCTCTTTTTTCATTTAAACGAAGACTTGATAGGAATTTAATTGCTTTTCTGCACGTTTTCTGCCAAGCTTAAGGAGATAAAATTTAACTAATAGCTATTGCTTATTAGTTGAACCTCGCGGATAGCGAGATAAAATACTTCAAAGAAAGAATTATATAGGTGACGCATATGATCGAAGTTAAGACTTCTGAGCTTAGTGATGGAGAATTTAATAGAGGTGTATTTGCAACTCGTGATATTAAAAAGGGTGAGTTGATTCACTCAGCACCAGTTATCTCTTATCCGAATGAACAGCATGAACACATTGAGAAAACGTTACTTGCTGACTACGCATTTGAGTATGGGGTAAATCATACGGCATTCCTCTTAGGATACGGCATGTTATTTAATCATGCATATAATCCGAATGCAACGTATGAGATTGTCTTTGAGAATCATACGTTTAACTTCTTTGCTTATAAGGATATAAAAGCTGGAGAAGAGATTTTAATCAATTATAATGGTGAAGTTGATGATGACGAGCTGTTATGGTTTGATAAAGAAAAAGAAGAGAACGAAAAGTAATTTAAAATAAGTAATGAAAAGGATGCTTTTACATAGGTAAAAGCATCCTTTTTTTGTTGATGAAAATAAAGTAAAGATTACAAAAAAATACCACTTTCTTTTCGTATGGTATAGTAAGATACTGAAGGATAGTGTGCTGAAAAAGTAATATATTTTACAAATTGTTGTCTTTCTGATGACATGTCAAGTTTAGTAGCCCATTTGGGTTGCTTTATTATGCAATATATATTTTAATATGAGTGGCACCTCTTATAAATTAAGAGGTTTATAGGTGTCTCGAATTGATTTTGGGTACACTGTATCCACCACTTTAGGTTTATTTCATGTATGTGGGGATATTATGGGCCCGTATAACGGGATAAAAAGAATATAGAAATAGAGGAATCGTAAAATGAATATGCAAGAGGTTTATGAATATTTAAGTACGGTATTGCCTGAAGGTCATGTGAAACAAGATGAAATGTTAAAGAATCATACGCATATTAAAGTTGGCGGAAAAGCAGATGTGTTCGTTGCGCCTACGAATTATGATGAAATTCAAGAAGTTATTAAATATGCGAACCAATATAATATTCCAGTTACGTTTTTAGGAAACGGTTCGAATGTCATTATTAAAGACGGTGGTATTCGAGGGATTACAGTAAGTTTAATTCATATTACAGGTGTTACTGTAACTGGAACAACGATTGTAGCACAGTGCGGTGCAGCAATTATTGACGTATCACGTATTGCATTAGATCATAACTTAACGGGTCTTGAGTTTGCTTGTGGTATTCCAGGTTCAGTTGGCGGGGCATTATATATGAATGCAGGTGCTTACGGCGGTGAGATTTCGTTTGTATTAACAGAAGCTGTCGTAATGACAGGTGATGGAGAGCTACGTACTTTGACGAAAGAAGCATTTGAATTTGGATATCGTAAGAGTGTATTTGCGAACAACCACTACATTATTCTTGAAGCGAGATTTGAACTTGAAGAAGGTGTACGTGAAGAAATTAAAGCCAAAATGGATGATTTAACGTTTAAACGTGAGTCAAAACAACCTCTAGAATATCCTTCATGTGGTAGCGTATTTAAACGCCCACCAAATAATTTTGCTGGTAAATTGATTCAAGAATCAGGACTACAAGGTAAGCGAATTGGCGGAGTGGAAGTTTCTCTAAAACACGCTGGGTTTATGGTGAATGTTGATAACGGAACAGCACAAGATTACATCGATTTAATTCACTTCGTACAAAAAACAGTTGAAGAGAAATTTGGTGTGAAGTTAGAGCGCGAAGTAAGGATTATTGGGGAAGATAAGTAATAAAATATACGTATGAAACTGCGAATTATTTTAAAATAATATTTGGGCATTGTTGACAATTTGTTTTCAATTCAATATAATGGCTAATAATTTAACAAATAACATACGTTGAAAGAGCCCAGTAGCAGTTTGTCACTGTTAACGAGAGAGCTAGGGGTTGCTGGAACCTAGCACAAACAAATTTGCGAATTACACTCTGGAGTATCTTAGGTAATGCTAAGCGGATTGGCAATCGATATTATTGCTAAGAGTGGTGTGAGTAGCTATGCTATTTATACAAACTGGGTGGTAACACGGTGAATAATCGTCCCTATGTCATAGACATAGGGATTTTTTGTTTTTAAAAAATAAAGGGGATGACAAAAGATGAACATTATTGATGAATTAGAATGGCGCGGTGCCGTTAATCAACAGACTGACGAAGAAGGTTTACGAAAGCTAGTAGAAGAGAAAAAGATTTCACTATACTGCGGAGTGGATCCGACTGGTGATAGTATGCATATCGGGCATTTGATTCCGTTTATGATGATGAAGAGATTCCAGTTAGCTGGCCATCATCCGGTTATTTTAATTGGCGGGGCAACAGGAACAATTGGAGATCCGAGTGGACGTCAATCAGAACGTCAACTTCAAACGTTAGAAGTAGTTCAGCATAATGTAGATGCGTTAACAGCACAAATGAAAAAGCTATTTGATTTTGGTGGAAATAGCGAAGTGAAGATGGTAAATAACTACGACTGGACACATGAAATAAACATTATTGAGTTTTTACGTGATTACGGGAAAAACTTTAGTATTAATAGTATGTTAGCGAAGGATATTGTAGCAAGTCGTTTAGATACAGGAATTTCTTTCACAGAATTTACGTACCAAATCTTGCAAGCGATGGACTTCCATCATTTATACACGAAAGAAGATGTTCAACTGCAAATTGGTGGTAGTGACCAATGGGGGAATATTACGGGTGGTTTAGATTTAATTCGTAAGTTAGAAGGGCACGAAGCGAAAGTGTTCGGATTAACGATTCCGTTATTATTAAAATCAGATGGTACGAAGTTTGGTAAATCAGCAGGCGGAGCTGTTTGGCTTGATCCTGAAAAAACGACACCATTTGAATTTTACCAGTTCTGGGTAAATACAGATGACCGTGATGTCGTTAAATACTTGAAATACTTTACATTCTTAACGAAAGAGCGCATTGATGAATTAGCGGTGAAGGTAGAAACAGAGCCTCATAAACGTGAAGCGCAGAAAGTATTGGCAGAAGAAATGACGAAATTCGTTCACGGAGAAGAGGCATTCCTGCAAGCTGTGAAAATTACAGCAGCGTTATTTAGCGGAGATATTAAATCATTAACAGCTGATGAAATTGAACAAGGATTTAAAGAAATGCCAACATTCCAGTCTTCAAAAGAGACGAAAAACATCGTAGAATGGCTAGTTGATTTAGGAATTGAACCATCTAGAAGACAAGCACGCGAAGACATTAATAATGGTGCAATTTCTATGAATGGTGAAAAAGTAACAGATGTGGGCACGGATGTTACTATAGAGAATTCATTTGATGGACGATTTATTATTATCCGTAAAGGGAAGAAGAACTACAGCCTTGTGAAGTTAGGAGAATAATTTGTGTGAAAGGATGGGGGTAGGAAGAATACTCCCATTCTTTCATATACACAATTTAGACATAAAATAATCAGTAAATTTAGATAATTGAAAGGGTTATATTATTCTTCTGCCGAATAAATAAGTTAGAGAAAATTACGGATAAAAATAGCCCGAACCATGCAGGGCATGATTCGGGCTTATATTCAGATTAGTAAGCTAAGCTGAATAGACCTTTAATGTGTGATAAGTAACGAACGTTACTTGCTTCTTTCATTAATGATGCTGGTAAGCCTTTAAGTGGAGTATTGCTTGCTCCAATTGTAGCAACCGCATCTTTACGTCCTAGACTAGCAAGTGTTCCAGAGTTTACAGGTGCGAACTCTTCGAATGCTTTGCCTTCTAGTGCTGCGTATAAGTTGTATCCAATTAACTCACCCATTTGCCAAGCGATTTGTGCAGTTGGTGGGTATGGACGACCGTCTGGAGCGAAGACAACAGCGCTGTCTCCAGCAACGAATACGTCTTTGTGAGAAGTAGATTGTAGGTATGCATCAACTGTTGCACGTCCACGGTTAACTTCAAGACCTGATTCACCGATTAATGGGTTACCTTGAACGCCACCTGTCCAAACGAATGTGTTAGCAACAAGTTTTTGACCGTCTTTTAAGTCGATTTCATTGCCAGCAACGTTTGTTACAGGAAGACCAGTTAAGAATGTAACGCCGCGTGCTTCTAGGCTAGTAGTTGCACGTTCGATTAAGTGGTCTGGTAATACTGGAAGGATTTTTGGACCTGCTTCAACAAGAAGAAGTTTCACTTCTTTTGGATTTACGCCGTGGCTTTTTGCAAGTTTAGGCATAATGTCAGCAAGCTCACCAACTAGCTCAACACCAGTTAATCCGCCACCACCGATTACGATTGTAGCATCAGCTTCGTTTTTCGTTTTCGCGTATTCACGAATACGGTCTTCAACGTGTTTGTAGATTTTGTTTGCATCAGCAGCAGATTTTAATACCATGCTGTTTTCTTCTAGTCCTGGAATACCGAAGTAAGCAGTTTTACTTCCTAAAGCAACTACAAGTGCATCGTAAGATAAAGTAGTGCCACCAGCTAATTTAATTTCTTTGCTATCAACAGAGAATGACTCAACTGTTGCGATTTTAAGATCGATATCTTTACCTTTGAAAAGCTTTGTAAGTGGCATTGCAATTGCTTGCTCAGACACGTTACCAGCTGCAAGGCGGTGTAGTTCAGTGATGATTTGGTGTGTTGGGTATTGGTTAATCACTGTAACTTGTGCTTCTGATTTGCTGTAATATTTACGTACGTTTAAAGCGGCAAGAAGACCGCCATAACCAGCGCCTAAGATGACAATTTGTTTTGACATAGTATGATATCCCCCGTCTTTACTAATTGTTGTTATAAGTTAACTTATTTATTGTTACGTTCTGCACTAATTTGAAGATATGCGTTCACAAAGCGGAACATTTTTTGTGCTTGTGGATCTTTTAATAATTTTAACAGACCGAATAGGCCGATAACTTCGTTGCTTTCGTCAGCACGATCTTTCGCTTCGATTGCAGTTGCAGCCATGCTTTTTACTGTATCTTTTACAGGTTCTACAAGCTCTGTGATTGCACCAACAGTGTCGCTTTTTAATACTTCATCAGTAGCAACAGTTTGAGCGAAGTCATAAGACTTAGTTAAAATGTTAACAAGCTCAGTTAATTTTGGAAGCTGTTCCACTAGTGTTGTTAATGATTCTTGTACCTCAGGTTTTAACAACTGATCAAGTACATCAAGTTGTCCTTGGCTAGCAGAAATTTGTACAGTTTCTTGTTCTGGCTTTGTTTGAGTCATAGTTTCTGGCATCTCCAATTCTCCTTTACGATAGCAATACTCTTATTTTTTATAAGTAAGATAGTAAACGGTTACGAAACTTTATACAAAGTTTCACAAAACACAATAAAATGCCTTTAAATTTATGACAGCAAGTAAGCTGCAAGCATAAATCTAAAACCATAACGTCTTACCTATTATTTATGAACTGTCCGATATATGGCTTGTCCGCATAATGGAAAAGCTCCGTTACCGGAAAGTGTATATAATATATATCCTATATTATATACTATATACACCTATGTTAACATAAAAATGATTCCTAATTATTTGATATTGAGTGTATAACGTAGTACTGACAAGGTATGAAAGCGTATAAAATATTTTGTTTCAGTTAGAAATGTACATATATAATAAGAAAAAAAGGAAAAAATGAACAAATTCATGTTCGTTTTTTCCTTTTTCCTATTATTCACCTTCCGCAATTAGCATCGATGTGTTACCTTCCTTTTCAAGATGGCATTCGCCCCAAGAACAAAGAGAATCAAGAATGGATTCTAAAGACCAACCGTAGTCTGTAAGAGAATATTCTACTTTTGGTGGAACTTGATTGTATACTTTTCTTTGAATAACGCCGTCGTCTTCTAATTCACGTAATTGTTGTGTTAACATTTTTTGTGTAATACCAGGCATTGAACGTTTTAGTTCACTCGTTCTCTTTGTACCTTTCGTTAAGTGACAAAGGATAACAACCTTCCATTTGCCGCCGATAACCTCTAAGGTTGCCTCTACAGGAATATTGTATTTCTTCATATGAAACCCTCCTTTTGTGAGTAAAATAAGTTAAATCATACAAATGTTACTTTTTAGTACCTATAGCACTTTAAAGTACGTACTTTTTATCATGTTAAATATGTTTCATAATAGCACATGTAAGAGGCAAATGAGTAGTACGGTACTTAAAAGTGACTATGTTACTTTTTGGTGCCTATAGTACTTTAAAGTGCGTTCTTCAAAAAAAGAATGAAACCATTCATAATAGCATTTGTAGAGATTAAATATATTTTTTAGAAGATAAAAGGGCCTTTTTATCGCACTATTATGATTGGATTTCTTGTAATAAGGAGGAATTCAATTGAGTTCATATACAGTACCATCTTCCGAAGTTCAGACGAATCGAAGAAGTATGCTTGCTTTATTAGCACTAGCAATTAGTGCGTTTGGGATTGGTACAACTGAGTTTATTAGTGTCGGTTTATTACCATCCATTTCAAAAGATTTAAATGTTTCGGTTACAACAGCCGGTTTAACTGTTTCCTTATATGCGTTAGGGGCAGCGGTAGGAGCTCCTGTTTTAACAGCGTTAACGGCTAGTATGTCGAGAAAGACATTATTAATGTGGATTATGGTTATTTTCATTATTGGTAATGGTATTGCGGCAGTAGCAACAAGCTTCACTATATTAATTATCGCAAGGATTGTAGCTGCGTTTGCACATGGTGTGTTTATGTCAATTGGATCTACAATCGCGGCTGCGATCGTACCAGAGAATAAACGTGCTAGTGCAATTGCGATTATGTTTACTGGATTAACAGTTGCGACTATTACAGGTGTGCCAATTGGAACGTTTATCGGTCAACAATTTGGCTGGAGAGCGTCATTTATGGCGATTGTTGTAATTGGAATTATTGCTTTTATCGCGAATAGCATACTAGTCCCATCTAATTTAAAAAATGGTGTACCTGTATCGTTTCGTGATCAATTCAAACTAATTAAAAATGGAAGACTGTTACTTGTCTTCATTATTACTGCACTAGGATACGGTGGTACATTCGTAACATTTACGTATTTATCCCCCCTATTACAAGAAGTAACAGGATTTGAAGCAAGTACTGTTACTATCATTTTATTAGTGTATGGAATCGCAATTGCGATAGGGAATATGGTCGGCGGAAAATTATCGAATCATAATCCGATTCGAGCGCTATTTTACATGTTCTTGATTCAAGCGATTATATTATTTGTCTTAACATTTACAGCGCCATTTAAAGTAGCTGGATTAATCACAATTATTTTCATGGGACTATTCGCATTCATGAATGTTCCAGGGCTACAAGTATATGTAGTTATATTGGCAGAGCGCTTTGTTCCGAGTGCGGTTGATGTTGCTTCAGCAATTAATATTGCCGCATTTAACGGAGGAATCGCTTTAGGTTCTTATATAGGTGGCCTTGTAACGAATTCTTTAGGATTAATCCATACTGCTTGGGTAGGCGGTCTTATGGTAGTAGCTGCTGTGATTTTAACAGCATGGAGTATGACATTAGAAAAAAGAGATCAAGCAAAATAAAAGGAGAGAAAATAAAATGAAAAACTTACAAAGTAAAGCAGTATTAAATAATGGTGTAGAAATGCCTTGGTTCGGTTTAGGTGTATTTAAAGTAGAAGAAGGACCAGAACTTGTAGAAGCTGTAAAATCAGCGATTAAAGCTGGATACCGCAGCATCGATACTGCTGCAATTTACGGAAATGAAAAAGCTGTAGGTGAAGGAATTCGTGCGGGTATCGAAGCAACTGGTATTTCAAGAGAAGATTTATTCATCACTTCAAAAGTATGGAACGCAGATCAAGGATATGAAACAACAATCGCTGCATACGAAGAGAGTCTAAAAAAATTAGGACTAGATTATTTAGATTTATATCTTGTTCACTGGCCTTCAGAAGGAAAATATAAAGATACATGGAGAGCGCTAGAAACACTTTATAAAGAAAAGCGCGTACGTGCAATTGGTGTAAGTAACTTCCAAATCCATCACTTACAAGATGTAATGAAAGATGCAGAAATCAAGCCAATGATCAACCAAGTAGAATACCACCCTCGTTTAACACAAAAAGAACTACAAGCTTTCTGTAAAGAACAAGGTATTCAAATGGAAGCATGGTCACCATTAATGCAAGGTCAATTATTAGATAACGAAACATTACAAGCAATTGCTGAGAAACACGGTAAAACAACAGCGCAAGTTATTTTACGTTGGGATCTTCAAAATGGAGTTATTACAATTCCAAAATCAACGAAGGAACACCGCATCATTGCAAATGCTGATGTATTTAACTTTGAATTAACGAAAGAAGATATGGAAAAAATCGATGCGTTAAATCAAAATCACCGCGTTGGTCCAGATCCTGATAACTTCGATTTCTAAGATTAAGGTAAGAAAAAAGAGTGCGTAAAAGCACTCTTTTTTTGTGCATAAAAATAGTCTCTAAATAAATACTACTTAGTATTAAGTTTGTTATTAAGGGGCTGTGAACATGAATATAAAGCAATCGTTCAAACTTTTAGCTATGTTTTTAAGTATTTTATTTGTGTTATTCCCACTTCAAAAAGCATTCGCAGAAGTTATGGACCACACAAAGTATCAAATGGATTGGAGTTATAGTAAGTCCAAGAAGAAACCAATCCGAACAGAGCTTATTAAAACGGCAGATGGCAAAATTGCTTTTTGCTTAAATGTAGATTTGAAATCTCCGAGCGGTCAAGATTTACCGGAAATGGGGAAAGTGGATATTAATGTGTACCGTGTCCTATTGAATGGATATCCACAAAAGAGTCCACAAGAATTAGGAGTATCTGATTGGAGAGAGGCGCATTACGCAACGCAGCTTGCAGTATGGAATGCGTTAAAACAAATCGATATTAATGATTTAGACTTTCGTAATAAAAATGTAGAAAAGGTAACGAAAGATATCGTTGCAAAAGCAAATGCTAGTGAAGAGTTGCAAGAAATTACGATGAGTGTAACTCCTACAGAAGAACAACAAGCAGTATTGAAAAATGATTTCTTTGAAACAGGCTTATATACAGTAGAAACAAATGCAAAAAGCGGAACGTATAAAGTGCAAGCAACAGGCGCACCAGCGGGAGCCAAATTTGTAAATGAAAAAGGCGAAGCAAAAACGGAATTTAATGTAGGAGAAAAGTTCCGCATTTTAATTCCGAAACAAACACCAGCTGGTGGATTTAGCTTTAAAGTAATAGGAAAATTAACGAAACTACAAGGCATTGCGCATAAAGGTACACCGACAATTCAAAATGCAGTCGTATTACTTGAGCGCAGTGAAGAAGAAACAAGTCCGGAGTTATCAGTGAGTTGGAAAAAAGGAAATGGTCATGATAATAATAAACCACATACTCCAAACGAACCGCATAAACCGAATCAAAAGAGATAATGAAAAAGCATTGGCGTGTGCCAATGCTTTTTCTTCTTAACATCATTAATTATGTAATACAAGATGATGTTAAGAAGACAGAAGAAAAGTTCTTTAAGGTTACAGAGCAAGGTTTTGAAAAAACAGAAGGTATACAAGAGGTAAAGGCTTAAAAAATAAAAAAGCTCGTAAACATAATGTTTACGAGCTTTTTCTATTATTCAGCCTCAGAAACAACTGTGAAGCGTTCGTTTACGTGTTTTGGATTTTCGATTTCATCAAGTGCTGCAACTGCAAAGTCTTCGTAACTTACGTAGCTATCACCTTTTGCGTTAACAAGAAGGTTGTCTTTACCAGCTGTATAAGAACCAGTACGTTTTCCTAATGCGAATAGTGCAGAAGGGCTGATGAATGTCCAAGTAATGTCATTTGTTTGTTGTAAGATTTCTAAGTTTTTACCTTGGTTTTGAGCAGTTGCAAGGTATTCTTTCGGGAAACCTGGCGTCTCAAATACACGTGTTGTTTTCTCTTCGTCTACAAATAAGCTTCCAGCGCCGCCGACTACAAGTAATTTTGTGTTAGGTGCACCTTTCATAGCTTCAATAAGTACGTTTCCTGCATCTACGTGAAGGTGTTCTTCTCCTGCTGGAGCACCGAATGCATTGACAACTACGTCAAATGCTTGTAAGTCGTTAGATGTAAGAGAGAATACATCTTTCTCTAAAACTTTTACGTTTTTTTCTGTAATTTTTGCAGCGTTTCTTACGATTGCAGTTACTTCATGTCCGCGATCTAATGCTTCTTTTAAAATGCGACTTCCTGCTTTACCAGCTGCTCCGATAATTCCGATTTTCATAATAAATCCCTCCAAAGTGTTTTGTTAAAGTGTATATCTGAAAGTGAATGAATGTATTGTAATTAGGTTTGTTACAACCTGTTGTAATCATTATAGTTACAGGTAGGTGTTTTTGTCAATGGTGTTGTTCAGGAATTTGTTTTTTGTTTTAGTATGTACATTTGCTAAAAAGGAGAGTCATGAAACCTCTAATATTTGGAAAACGAAAGTTGTCGAAAAATGTTGATTTTTAAATATTTTTTAAATATAATTCGATTTATGGAGAAAAGGAGGGGGTTAATTGTATGAATATTTTGGAACAATTCGTTTCATCAACGAATACAATTCTTTGGTCATATATTCTTATTGCAATGTTAATTGGTTTAGGTCTTTATTTTTCTATTAAATTGAAATTCGTACAAATTACTCATTTAGGGGAAATGGTTCGACTAATGAGTGATGGATTAACTGGAAAGACGCGTAAGAAAGGTAGTGTATCTTCTTTCCAAGCGTTCTGTATGAGTTCAGCAGCTCGTATTGGAATCGGGAACTTAGCCGGTGTAGCGTTAGCTATTTCTATGGGAGGACCTGGCGCAGTATTTTGGATGTGGGTGATTGCGATCATCGGAGCTTCTTCAAGTTTCGTAGAAAGTACGCTTGCACAAATTTATAAAGTAAAAGATGGCAGTGGCTTCCGTGGTGGTCCTGCTTATTATATGGAAAAAGGTTTAAATAAACGTTGGATGGGAATTTGGTTCTCTATCCTTATTACAATTAGTTACGGTTTAATTTTTAACTCAGTACAAGCGAATACAGTAACATTAGCGTTTGAAAATGCATTTGGTTTAGAGCGTTATATTGTTGGGATTGTATTAGCTGCATTAGTTGCGGTTATTATTTTTGGTGGTGTAAAAAGTATTGCACGTATGTCGGAAATGATTGTTCCGCCAATGGCGCTTATTTATATTGCAGTAGCTATTTTTGTTGTCATTAAAAACTTCTATTTAATACCAGATGTGTTTACGGAAATCTTTAAAGGTGCATTCGGTTTAGATTCAGCTGTAGGTGGCGGTATCGGTGCTGCAATGAAATATGGTATTCAGCGCGGATTATTCGCGAACGAAGCAGGTATGGGTAGTGCGCCGAACGCGGCAGCAACAGCTGATGTAACGCATCCAGCGAAACAAGGTTTTATTCAAACAATTGGCGTATTAGTAGATACATTCTTAGTATGTACATCAACAGCGTTTATTGTACTATGTTCTGGTGCATATAAAGCAACGAATTTAGAAGGTATTGAACTAACGCAAAATGCATTAAGTTCACAAATTGGTCCATGGGCAAGTAGCTTCTTAGCGATTATTATTTTCTTATTTGCCTTCAGTTCGCTTCTAGGAAACTACTATTATGGTGAAACGAATATTGAATTCATTAAACAAAGTAAAACTTGGTTAACAATTTATCGTATTGCGGTAGTTGCAATGGTATTATTCGGTTCTGTGGCAACACTTCAAGTAGTATGGAATATGGCAGATTTATTTATGGGTCTCATGGTAATTACAAACTTAATTGCGATTACACTTCTTGGTCGATTTGCGTATGCTGCATTGGCAGACTATGTAAGGCAAAAGAAACAAGGGAAAGATCCAGTCTTCAGTGCAGATTCTATTCCTGGTTTAACGAATACAGAGTGTTGGGATAAGTCAGCGGTAACGGATAAAGAAAAAGCAGTGTAATGAAAAGGCGAGCATCGAGATGAATTCGGTGCTCGCCTTTTTTGTTGTAGTAAATGATGAAAAGGGTGAGAGGTAATTATTAATATAATTTTGTTCATGTCTCTCGTTATTTGCAGGGAGCGTACTGTTTTAAAGGTATGATTAATCGCATAGGATGAGTGATTGATTATTGGATACATACACGTACTGGTTATAGTTTTACGTAAAAAAACACTCATGTTAAGTGAATTTACGCATCCATGTCAGGAAACCTGACATAAAGTTCTTGATTACTAAAAGTTTTTAGAATATAATTTTCTTATTGTTAGGAAGAGGGGGCAATGCAAATATGGATTTTTTAGCTAAGGTAATTGGGGATGTAAATAATGTCCTTTGGTCATATATCATTATTGCGATGTTAATTGGGTTAGGGCTCTACTTTTCATTTCGTGTGAAATTTGTCCAAGTTCGTTACTTCGGTGAAATGATTCGATTGCTTGGGGATGGGGCAAGCTCGAAAACGAGGAAAGCGCAAAAAGAGAAGAGCGGTGTATCATCATTCCAAGCATTTTGTATGAGTACAGCTTCTCGTGTAGGTACTGGTAACTTAGCTGGTGTAGCTATCGCAATCTCAGCAGGTGGACCAGGAGCAGTATTTTGGATGTGGTTAATTGCGGTAATTGGGGGGGCTTCTGCATTTGTAGAGAGCACATTAGCGCAAATTTATAAAGTAAAAGATGGGAATGCGTTCCGTGGTGGCCCAGCGTATTATATGGAAAAAGGATTAAATAAGCGCTGGCTTGGAGCTATTTTCTCTGTATTAATAACAGTAAGTTTCGGATTAATTTTTAACGCTGTACAATCTAATACTGTAGCAGCTGCTTTTGATGGGGCATTCAAAACAGATAGTAGATTAGTAGGTCTTGTAATGGCTGGTTTACTTGCAGTTATTATTTTCGGCGGAGTAAAACGTATTGCTCGCGCGGTTGAAATGATTGTTCCAGTAATGGCAATTATTTATGTAGCGGTAGCATTATTCGTTGTTGTAACAAACATTACGGCAATTCCGTATGTATTTAAAGAAATTTTCTTACATGCTTTCGGAATTAAAGAAGTAGTGGGTGGGGGATTAGGAGCTGCGATTTTATTAGGGGTAAAACGCGGATTATTTTCAAATGAAGCAGGTATGGGTAGTGCGCCGAACGCAGCTGCGACTGCAAACGTAACGCATCCAGTTAAACAAGGTTTCATTCAAACTTTAGGGGTATTTACAGATACATTATTAATTTGTAGTTGTACAGCATTTATCATTCTTTTATCAGATGTGCATAATGCAGCTGATCTAAATGGTATTCAATTAACGCAACAAGCGTTAAGTCAACATATCGGCCCATGGGCTTCTATATTTGTAGCGGTGGCAATCTTCTTATTTGCATTCAGTTCATTAGTAGGTAACTACTACTATGGTGAAACAAATATTGAGTTCTTAAATGGAAGTAAAGTGCTATTAAATGCATACCGCATTGCTGTACTTGGTATGGTTATGTTGGGGTCTGTAGCAACAATTCAAATCGTTTGGGATTTAGCAGATCTATTTATGGGGATTATGGCTGTTATTAACTTAGTGGCGATCGTATTCCTTTCTAAGTACGCTTTCGCAGCGTTATCAGATTATATTAAACAGAAGAAACAAGGAAAAGATCCGGTCTTCTACGCAAATTCTATTCCAGGCCTGAAAAATACAGAGTGCTGGGAAGAGCAAGTAGCAGATAAAGAAAAAGCGGTATAATGAGGTGAGCATCAAGTGAAACTTGATGCTCATTTTTTGTTGGTTCAGCTATTTGTGTGAAGTAAAACTCTCGCTCATTAAAGTTTCACTTTATAATGCAAAAGACGAACATTCATGGATGATTTATAATAAAATGTAATTTTTTTAAGAAAAGTGCGGATATGAGTTGTGATTTATGTTAGAATGGAAAATGCCTTTGAAATAAGAGGTTTTATGATCTTTCCTATCCGATTGAAGCTTTCGGAGGAGAAATGGAAAGTTCGGATTATTTCTCGTTTTGAGTGGTCAGACGTTCAACGTTAATGAAGAGTTAAATGGAGGATTTTATTAATGAAGTTTGTTATGTTTCTTGTAGGATTACTCGTTGTATTTGTACTCGGTTTTCTTATAAGTGCCGATCGAAAGAAGATTAAGTACAAACCAATTGCAATTATGCTTGTTATTCAGCTAGCGCTATCTTATTTCTTATTAAATACGCAAGTTGGTTACATTTTAGTAAAAGGAATTTCAGATGGATTTGGCGCGCTTCTTGGATATGCGGAAGCTGGAATCGTTTTCGTATTTGGTGGCCTTGTTAATAAAGGAGAGGTTTCATTCTTCTTAACAGCACTATTACCAATCGTATTCTTCGCCGTTTTAATTGGAATTCTGCAACACTTTAAAATTTTACCGATATTTATTCGCGCTATTGGTACTTTGTTAAGTAAAGTAAATGGTCTAGGAAAATTAGAATCATATAACGCAGTAGCAGCTGCCATTGTTGGGCAAGCAGAAGTATTTATTACAGTAAAAGATCAATTAAGTAAAATCCCAAAACACCGTTTATATACATTATGTGCATCTTCCATGTCGACAGTATCGATGTCAATCGTCGGTTCTTACATGAAAATGATCGAACCAAAATATGTAGTAACAGCACTTGTATTAAATTTATTTAGTGGTTTCATTATTATTCATATTATTAATCCGTACGATATTACAGAAGAAGAAGATACACTGAAATTAGAAAATAAGAAAAAACAGTCATTCTTTGAAATGCTGAGTGAATATATTATGCTTGGTTTCACAATCGCGATAACAGTAGCAGCGATGTTACTTGGTTTCGTAGCATTAATTACAGCAATCAATAGCTTGTTTGATTCAATGTTCGGTATTACATTCCAAGCTATTTTAGGATATATTTTCTCACCATTAGCATTCGTAATGGGTATCCCGCAAGCAGAGATGGTAACAGCGGGACAAATTATGGCAACAAAATTAGTATCAAACGAATTTGTTGCGATGCTTGATCTTGGAAAAGTAGCTGGTGATTTATCAGCTCGTACAGTTGGTATCCTTTCTGTATTCCTTGTATCATTTGCGAACTTCTCATCAATCGGAATTATCGCAGGTGCAACGAAAGGTATCGATGAGAACCAATCAAATGTAGTATCATCATTCGGTCTACGCCTTGTGTACGGTGCGACATTAGTAAGTATTCTATCAGCGATTATCGTTGGTGTTATGTTATAAAAAAGGTGGCCCTAGCTCATAGCTAGGGCTATTTTTTATGGTAAATTTGCATGAAAAAACCAATTAATTAGGAATATATTAACATATAAAAATCTTTTAAAATTTATATTGCATTTCGCCTAGATAACGCTTACAATTTGATTTGTAGGTGGTATCAATTTCAGACTTTCAAGTATGGTAGGAGAGAAGAGGCTACCTTTAATAAATTGCAATTTATGTAAACGCTTACTGATTTTAGATAACAGTTGAATAGTATTTAGGGGTTTTAAATTTTTTAACAGTAATGGTCAGACGTCATTCGTTATACGTTATACGACCGATAACTCGTGGGAGAAGTGGAGGATTCACATATGAAAATAGTAATGTTTCTAGTCGGTTTACTTGTAGTATTTGTACTAGGGTTCCTTATCAGTTCAGATCGTAAGAAAATTAAATATAAACCAATTGCACTTATGCTTGTCATTCAATTGGTACTTGCGTATTTCTTACTAAATACAAAGGTCGGATTTGTATTAGTAAAAGGGATTGCAGATGGGTTTGGCGCTATTTTAAAATTTGCGGAAGCAGGGGTTAATTTCGTATTTGGTGGTCTAGCAAATGATGGACAAGCACCATTCTTCTTAACAGTATTATTACCAATTATTTTCTTAGCAGTACTAATTGGGATTTTACAACATATTAAAGTTTTACCGATTATCATTCGTGCAGTCGGTTTCCTATTAAGTAAAATTAACGGTTTAGGAAAATTAGAATCATATAATGCGGTAGCAGCTGCAATTGTTGGTCAAGGGGAAGTATTCATTACAGTAAAAGACCAACTAAGCAAATTACCGAAAAATCGTTTATACACACTTTGTGCATCTTCAATGTCAACAGTATCGATGTCAATCGTTGGTTCTTATATGAAAATGATTGATCCAAAATATGTAGTAACAGCACTTGTACTAAACTTATTTAGTGGATTCATTATCGTTCATATCATTAATCCATATGAAGTAAAAGAAGAAGACGATATTTTAGAATTGCAAGAAGATAAGAAGCAAACATTCTTTGAAATGTTAGGCGAATATATTATGCTTGGTTTCTCTATCGCTGTAACAGTAGCGGCGATGTTAATCGGTTTCGTAGCATTAATTACAGCAATTAACGGTGTATTCGATTCAATTTTCGGAATCACATTCCAAAGCATTTTAGGATATGTCTTCTCACCATTAGCATTCGTAATGGGTATTCCAACATCAGAAATGCTAACAGCAGGACAAATTATGGCAACGAAATTAGTAACGAACGAATTCGTTGCAATGCTTGACCTTGGTAAAGTAGCTGGCGATTTATCAGCTCGTACAGTAGGTATTTTATCTATCTTCCTTGTATCATTTGCGAACTTCTCATCTATCGGAATTATCGCAGGTGCAACGAAGAGTATTGATGGCAAACAAGCAAACGTTGTATCATCATTCGGACTAAAACTTGTATACGGTGCAACATTAGTAAGTATATTATCAGCGATTATCGTTGGGGTTATGCTTTAATAAATAATAAAGAAGTCGTTTATCTCTCACTTAGAGGATGAACGGCTTTTTTTGTTATGATAAATAATGAAGAGAGGGGGATTAGGTTGAAAGAACGGGATAGTTTAAGGGAGTTTGATGAGATTCTAGAGAACATTAATCATTTAACTGGAGAAGATGCTAGAGCTTTTCTGAAATTCATACATGGATATTTAAGCATAGTAGAAGAAGGGGATGGGACTTTTACTGAGCGTGATTTTGTTGAAAAGGTTTCAGGGATTTATAAGCAGGGTTTGGCTAAGCTTATTAAGCTAAGAGAAGAAATAAAAAAATCACCTTAACACATTCATTAAGGTGATTGAAATATTACTCAGCTGGAGCCGTAAATGTACGTTTCTCTAATTCAGCATCTAACATAAATAGTGCGTTTGAATCGTTTGTAATACGTTTTAATTTTTGGATGATGCTATCGAATGAAGCTTCTTCTTCTACTTGCTCATCGACGAACCATTTTAAGAATGTAATTGTTGCGTGTTCACGCTCATCCCAAGCGATATCAGATAGGTTGTAAATGCGTTTCGTTACTTCACGCTCGTGCTCAAGCGCAACTTCAAAAGCATTTAATACAGATTCGTATTCGTTGTTAGGATTATCAAATCCAGTAATAATAGCGCGCTCACCGCGGTCATTAATATAGTTGTAAAGCTTCATTGCGTGGAAACGCTCTTCTTCAGCTTGTACAAGGAAAAAGTTAGCGAATCCATCATAGCTTTCGGCTGTACAGTAAGCAGCCATTGCCATATAAGCGTGGGCAGAGTAAAACTCAAAGTTCATTTGATCGTTTAATGCGTCGTGCAATTTTTTAGATAACATAAAATCCCCCTTAGTATTGTGACAAGAATATTATATCATAATTGATAATATTCTCATTTGGATGTCTCGAACCTTTTCGAAAGCTTTGTGACGTGTGCGTCCATAATGTCTTGTAAGTCCAAATCATATTTTTGCGAAAGAATAATAAGATTAGATAGTACATCACCAAGTTCTTCTTTTAGTTCTTGTTTTAGCTCCTCTTCTGTTTTCGCGTCTTCATCAGGACGATCACGACCGATTTCGATTGCGCGAACAACGCGTGAAACTTCCCCAACTTCCTCTGTTAAGAAATTTAAGCGGATAAAGGAATTATACTGTGACCAGCTTCGTTTTTCGTAAAATTCCTCAACCCATCTTTGAAATGCGATGATATCCATTTCTTCCTCACCCCTTCAATATGTTGTACAATATTTATTGTATCATAACAATATATAGTTTCGAGGTGTAGGAATGAGAAAGATTTGTGTGTTTGCAGGTTCCAACTTAGGGGAGAGACCAGAGTTTAAAGAGCAGGCAATAGCGTTAGGGAAAATGTTTGTTGAGAACGATTATGAGCTTGTATACGGTGGTTCTTGCGTTGGGTTAATGGGAGAAGTAGCAAATGAAGTTCTTCGTTTAGGCGGACGTGTAACAGGTGTTATGCCGCGCGGTCTATTCCGAGGAGAAATTGTTCATACAGGGTTAACAGAACTAATTGAAGTAGAAACGATGCATGAGCGTAAAGCGAAAATGGCAGAACTTGCGGATGCTTTCATTGCATTACCAGGCGGATATGGAACGTTTGAAGAGTTATTTGAAGTAGTATGTTGGTCACAAATTGGTATACATAATAAGCCAGTTGGTTTATTGAACATAAAAGACTTTTACGGACCAATTCTGCAAATGGTTGAACGTGCAGCGGAAGAAGGGTTTATGAATCCATCAAATAAAGAGTTAATCGTTTCAGCTGAGACGGCCGATAAATTAATTCATGAAATACAGAATTACGAGCGTCCTGTTTTAGGAACGAAGTGGAAGCGATTATCATAATACAATTTTATAGAGATTTTTGGAAACACATGTCATTTTATTATAAACGTCAATAAAAAGAAGGCATTCCGTATTACTTTGGAATGCCTTTATCACTTTGATTACTTTGTTTTTTATACAAGTACCAGCCACCCCAGCCGCCACCAATTGCTAAGACAATGAGGAAAGCATAGTGTTTAACCTCGATACGTATATTGAAAATATTAGCTATAAGTAAGACAATCCCAACTGTTATTAATGCAAAAAATGCTCTAATTAAGTAGTCTTTCAACTGAACCACTCCCGCCATTTAAGTAGTAAATGATGAATATGGAAAAGCTTTTTGGATCTATGTTACTAAAGGGTGTTTCCTATATTTTAACATAAAAGAGATTGTAATATATTGATGAAAGTGGGGGATAGGGGCGCTGATATTGTCGTGATTTGTCGGTAAGTCGATATATTGGGAAAATCGCTGATAAATTTGAAGGAGTCGCTGATATAATCGGGAAATCGCTGATAAATTTAATAGAATCGCTGATATAAATTTCATGTACCAGCGTGCACGACCATTTCATAGAAAGAAGCGACTCTGGATGAGCCGCTTCCGCTTTAAATATATTATTGATTCAAGAATGCACGTAGCATCCAAGCGTGTTTTTCTAGTTCTGTGTAGATACCTAGTAGTAGGTCAGATGTCATTTCGTCGTCAGAGTCTTGAGCGATTTCCATGCCTTTTTTCAGTTCGACTAGCATCATTTGGTAGTCTTTCATGATTGCTTCGACCATCCCTTCTGCAGTTTCTCCGTAAGCTGCTTCTTGAATAGAAGATATTTCTAGGTATTCTTTCATTGTTGCTACTGGCTGGCCACCAATTGCTAAAATACGTTCTGCAATTTCGTCAATGTGAGTAGCAGATTCTGTGTAAAGTTCTTCGAATTTCTCGTGTAATGTGAAGAATTGAGGTCCTTTTACGTACCAATGGAAGTTGTGTAGTTTTGTGAATAAAACGCTCCAGTCTGCTACTTGTTTGTTTAATACTTCGATTACTTGTTTGTTCATTATGATCAATCTCCTTTTGAGTTGTTATGTGATATCAATTACTAATTTATAATTATTATAATCTAGTAATTCATATAAATCAACCCTTTTGCTGGAATTAATTTGAACAAATTATGAACTGTTGTATATAAAAAATCCCTATTACTGTGAAGTAATAGGGATTTTGTTTGATATATAGCTACTGCTATTAATTATTATACAGCCTTCTGTTTTTCTTCTACATCCGGTCCATCCCAGCACTCAGTATTCTGTAAACCAGGGATAGAACTTGCAACGAAAACAGGATCTTTTCCTTGTTTCTTTTGCTTAATATAGTCTACTAATGCTGCGTAGGCGAACTTGCTTAGGAATGAGATGGCAATTAAGTTTGTGAATACCATAAGTCCCATGAATAAATCAGCTAAACTCCAAACTGTTTTAAGGGCAGCGATTGATCCGAAGAATACCATTCCGACAACTGCAATGCGATAAATCATTAACCATGTTTTACTTTCTTTAATGAATGCGATGTTCGTTTCACCATAATAGTAGTTTCCTAGTAAAGAGCTGAAAGCGAATAGGAAAATAATAATCGCTAAGAAAGTGCTTGCCCACGGTCCAATTTGTGAACTTAATGCTTGTTGTGTTAATTCAATACCTTCTAAATTCGATCCTTTGTAAAGTCCAGAACATAATACGATAAACGCTGTTGATGTACATACTAAGAATGTATCTACGAAAACACCTAATGCTTGAACAAGTCCTTGTTTTACAGGATGAGATACATCTGATGTTGCGGCTGCGTTAGGAGAGCTACCCATACCTGCCTCTGTCGCGAATAGACCGCGCTGAATTCCGAACTTAATTGCTGCTCCAATACCACCAGCGACGGCTTGCTCTAAACCAAATGCGCTGTTAAATATTTCAGTGAAAATGCTTGGTAACATAGTGAAATTGTTAATAACAACAAAAATAGCGACACCAATATAAACAATTGCCATTGGCGGAACGATCATTTCTGTAATACGTGAAATGCTCTTAATACCACCAAAAATAATAACTGCAACTAATAAAGCTAATAGAGCTCCTACGATCGTTCGCTCTAGTCCAAAAGCATTTTCAAATGCTATTGTTACTGTGTTTGCTTGTACAGAATTGAAAATTAATCCGTACGCAACTGTAATAAGAAGTGAAAACCAAACACCCATCCAGCGTTTATTTAATCCTTTTTCCATGTAATATGCTGGACCACCACGGAATCTGCTTCCATCTTTTACTTTATAAATTTGCGCGAGCGTACATTCTACGAAACTAGTAGCTGCTCCAAGGATAGCGATAAACCACATCCAAAATATTGCGCCAGGTCCACCCATTGAAATGGCTAGTGCTACACCAGCTAAGTTCCCGATACCGATACGTGCTGCTGCACTTAGGCAAAATGCTTGGAATGGAGAGATGCTATCTTTCTTTTTTTCTTTTCGATTAAACCCTTTACTAATTAAACCGACCATCTCACCGAAATGAGTAATTTGGACGAATTTCAATTTAAAAGAGAAATAAAGACCGAAGCCGATTAGCATTGCAATAAGAATATATGACCATAAAATATTATTCGTTACCTCAAGGAATCTGCTAAAGATATCAACCATATAATACACTTCCTTTTTTCCGTAATAAGAAAATTATATGCAAAAAATATACGAGAATCAATTTTTCTAAAAAATTATGTTACTTAAACTTATTTTGTGTTATGATTATGTTACATCGTAATATTTTTAGAATTATTTACATTTTAAAAAACTAAATTTAAAGCGAAAAAGAGGGGATAATTTGAAAGAAGAAACTTTATTGAAAGTAAGCCTTAAGAGTTTGAAAATGAGAAGTAATATATTTTTTATCATTACATCTTTAAGTATTTTTTTAGGAGCCACTTATTATTACAATAAAAGATTTCCAAGTCATAGGTATCCTGAATGGTTAGAATTTCTAAAATTGATTGGATGAACAAAAGACAGAAAAACAGAAAATTTAAATAAAGAAGTTATGGAGGAGCTAAATATGAATATTAGAGAAAGTGAACTTCCGGGTATTGGTTACAAATTTCAAATTGTTACGAAAGGTAATGAAAAGATGGTAATTGTCATTCATGATGACGGGCGTAGAGAAATGTATCATTTTGATTCAGACCATGAAGAAAGTATCTCAAGTATTTCATTACGTGACTCAGAGGCAAGACAAATTGCAGCAATATTAGGTGGAATGGTATATAAGCCTAGAGCATTAGAAAATGTTGAAATGGTCTTTGAAGGCTTAGCGATCGAGTGGTTTAAAGTAGAGAATGCAGCTCTAGCAATCGGAAAAACAATTGGTGATCTTGAAATAAGAAAAAATTATAGCGTAACGATCATTGCAGTTATGAAGAAGAATATGAAAAAGCTATTTAATCCAGGGCCAGAAACGGTAATTGAAGAAGGCGATATGCTTGTAGTTTCTGGTGAGAGAGAAGAAATTAAAAAAATTATTAATGAGTTACTTTCGAATAGGGGGACTGACTAGATGGATACGTTAATTTTTGAAGTTGGTACAGCGTTAGTATTAGTTGCAATTGCGGCAGTAATTGCTGGAAAGTTTAAATTCTCAGTAATTCCGTTTCTAATTGTTCTTGGGATGTTAGTGGGGCCACATGCGCCGACAATAGGTGTTATCGATTTCAAGTTTATTGAAAGTGCAAGTGTCATTTCCTTCCTTGGACGGATTGGGGTTCTGTTCCTTCTGTTCTATCTAGGACTAGAATTTTCAATGAAAAAACTAATTAAATCTGGACGTTCTATTGCAATTGGCGGAACGATCTATATTTTAATTAACTTTTCACTTGGATTATTATACGGATTTATAATGGGCTTCCCTTTACTAGAAATCTTAATTATTGCGGGTATTATTACGATTTCTTCTAGCGCTATCGTTGCAAAGGTGTTAGTGGATTTAAGAAGAACTGGTAATAATGAGACCGAATTAATTTTAGGAATTATCATGTTTGAAGATATATTCCTTGCTGTATATTTATCAGTCGTTTCAGGCTTAGTTCTAGGGGATCATGCTTCATTCTTAGGTGCCCTTACTTCAATTGGAATTGCTTTAGGATACATGCTTCTCTTCTTTATTGTCGCTAGAAAGGCTACGCCTTTATTAAATAAATTGCTTAATATTAGTTCAGATGAAATCTTTATTATTGTAGTATTTGCTTCATTATTCTTTATTGCAGGTTTCTCGGAAACAATTCACGTAGCCGAAGCAATCGGAGCACTTCTTTTAGGTTTAGTTTTCTCTGAGACAGAGCATAGTGACAGAATTGAACATCTCGTTGTTCCATTTAGAGACTTCTTCGGAGCTATTTTCTTCTTCAGTTTTGGGTTAAGTATTGATCCGTTCTCATTGGGCGGAGCGATATGGTTAACGTTAGGTGCCGTCCTTCTTACAATCCTCGGAAACTTTATAGCAGGGATGATTGCAGGGCGACAAGCTGGATTATCTCATAAAGCGTCAACAAATATTGGATTGACAATCGTTTCAAGAGGAGAATTCTCCATCATTATGGCCAATATCGGTATCGCCGGTGGTTTAATGTCAGTACTGAAACCATTCTCAGCATTATACGTGCTTATACTATCCATCTTAGGTCCACTTCTGACGAAAGAGTCAAAGAATGTATATAAATTTTTAAATAAAATCTTTAAGTGGGATACGAAAACTAGCTAATTTAAAAAAATAAAAGTACAAGATATTTCCTGCTTGTACTTTTATTTTTTGTAATGAAAACAGTAAAGAGAGGTACATGATGTTAGGAGAGTTGATTCATTCCGTTTTAGTTTTTCTAGAAGGACTTGGGTATTGGGGAATTATGCTTGGATTGATGTTAGAGGTTATTCCAAGTGAAATCGTATTGTCTTATGCAGGTTATTTAGTATCAACAGGAAGCATTACGTTTTGGGGCGCTGTTGCGTTCGGGACAATTGGCGGTGTAATCGCACAACTATTCATTTATTGGATCGGTCGATACGGAGGAAGACCCGTCCTTGAGCGATATGGAAAATATATTTTAATTCAAAAGAAGCATATTGATTATGCTGAAGATTGGTTTAATCGTTACGGAACGGGTGTTATCTTTACAGCACGTTTTATTCCTGTTGTACGTCATGCTATTTCGATACCAGCGGGAATTGCAAAAATGTCACATGCTAAGTTTATTACACTAACTACGCTAGCTGTTATTCCATGGTCAATTGTGTTTGTATATTTAGGCTTTAAATTAGGATCAGAGTGGGAAAGTATTAATAAAGTAGCTGGGCCTTATGTGAAATATTTTGCACTTGCTGCTATTGTTTGTGCAATTGGTTACTTTGTATTAAAAAAAATGATGAAAAAAAAGTGATTACGGAAAAGGAATCTATGTCGACATAGATTCCTTTTTTATTGGCATTTTTTTAAGGGTGAAAGAATACGTTTAATATTTACCATATTGTGGCATACATATAAAAAAAGGGTGCTTGGAAAGGGGAATAAAGAAAAATGGAACTCCAGTTTCAAAATGTATATCAACAGGTGGAGAATTGGTATGTGTTGGATTCGGAGCTTCCTTGGGATGTCAAAAGGCTTAGAGACGATTTGTTCTCACTGATTGAAGTATGTAAAACGCCGGTTATTTTTTGTGATACGTGTGATGCGAATCATGTGCTTTTATCATTAGGAGAAGAAGAAGAGGAATTCTTATTCCCAGTAGGTGGTTTTTATCATAAAGAAAAACAATTAATTTTTGTTTGTATGTGGGAAGAGTATGAGCAAGTGCTTAAAACATTACTGCATGAATTTCGTCATGCGATGCAGCATAAGAGGGAAGTGTTGTATGTCGGAAGTGAAGTGTACGAAGAGAGATGGATTGAAAAAGATGCGAGGAAGTTCGCGGAGAGGAAATTAGATGAATATAAAAATAGAAAGTTAATGTAAAGCATAGTGGAGAAATAGCGCTGTGCTTTCTTTATTTCTTACTAAAAATAAGTAATTGACTTTTATAAAGTTTAGTTCTAAACTAATGGTATAAAACGAGCGAGGTGATAGAATGAAAACAGAAGATAGGCTCGGATTATTACTATGGTTTCGTTTATCACGTTTTTATAACAAAAGTATTCGTGAGACGAATCAGCATTTGAAAAAATGGAATGTATCTGCTGCTCAGTTTGATGTGCTAGCTCAAGTTGGAGGGCATGATCGTTTAACGCAACAAGAGCTTGGAAATAAGTTATTTGTTACGAAAGGAAATATCACTCAGCTTTTAAATAAAATGGAGCAAATGGAGTGGATTCGTCGTGAACAAGAAGGTACTACGAAATATATTTCATTAACAGAACAGGGAAGAGCTTTATATGAGGAAATTGTCCCGCCTCAAGAAACGTTCCAAGCGGAGCAGTTTCATAATTTAAATATAGAGGAACAAAATCAATTATTACAATTACTAAAAAAATTACAGTAAGAAAAATTTTTAAAATAAATCTTGAATTCGAGATAATATGAGGTGAAGGATATGTTTAGAAAAGTTGATCATAAAAATATGGGCAGAGCAAATCACGGTTGGTTAAATACACATTTTCATTTTTCCTTTGCTAATTACTATAATCCAAATAACATGAGCTTTGGATCATTACGTGTTATTAATGATGATCTAGTAGCACCGCAAACTGGTTTTGATATGCATCCGCACCGCGATATGGAAATCATTTCGTACGTTGTAGATGGTGCTTTAACACATGAGGATAGCATGGGGAACCGCGGAACAATTGAGCGTGGGCATGTTCAATATATGAGTGCTGGCACAGGTGTATTTCATAGTGAGCATAATTTAGGAAATGAGACATTGCGTTTATTACAAATTTGGATTTTACCAGACCGTGCAGATCATAAGCCAAACTATGGTGAGTTTACATTTGATTGGAGCAAGCGTGAAAACGAGTGGTTCCATATGGTATCTCCATTAGAAGGGGAGGCACCAATTCAAATTCACCAGGATGCGAATTTATATTCTTTATCGTTAGAAGCTGGAAAAGAAATTCATTTTCCTGTGAAAGAAGGTCGTCAATTATACCTTGTACAAATTGAAGGAAGTAGCGTAATAAATGGTGAGACACTTGTTATGCGTGATGCGGCAGAAGCGGTTGAAGAAGATATTCATATTGAAGCGAAAGAGCAATCACACTATTTAGCAATTGAATTAAAAAAGTAATAAAACGTTTATAGAAAAGAGGACATTCGATAGATGTCCTCTTTTTTTTGAGTGAAATTGTCAGAAAAAACTTTCTCAAATTTTAGGTAAAGGTATCCACTTGAAAAACAAGAATTGTATAAAAGTGTCAAAAATCTTTAGGGAATGGGGAATGTTATAGTGAAAAAGCAAGTCATTTCATCAGCATTAGCCTTAACTGTTATCGCCGGGGGATTTGGAACATTTGGAGCCACGACAACGAAAGCGGAAGAACAAAAAATTCAATACCATCAAGAATTTAAAACGCCTGCATACATAGGTGAAGAATGGAAAGCACCGGAAGGATTAGATAAAAAAGAGACGGTCTTTCAATATTTAGAGAGTAAGAAAGATATGTTCAAATTAGCAGGGAATATTGATAAACATTTCAATGTCGTTGGGGAAGAAAAAGATGCTGAATCTGGCACAACACACGTGAAGTTAGTTGAAAAACATAATAACATTCCTGTGTATGGTTCAGATCAAACTGTTACACTAGATAAAGAAAATAATGTAAAAGCATTCTTCGGACAAGTTATTCCGAATTTAGAGGATAAAAATATTCCTGCAGCTGCAAGTATTAGTGCAGAACAAGCAGAAACAATTGCAAAGGCAGATATTGAAAAAGAAGTTGGTAAAGTAAAAAGTTATGACGGTGTGAAAAAAGATTTATTTGTGTATGAAAAAGATGGAAATTACTATCTTGCATATTTAGTGAAAGCGTCGATTTCAAAGCCAGCTCCAGGATATTGGCATTATTTTGTTGATGCAACGAATGGAAATGTTATTGAGAAATATAACGCTGTAGATAACATTACTGGATTTGGTTACGGCGTATTAGGTGCTAGACAATCATTTGAAATTGCTCAAGATACGAAAACAGGACAATTCAACTTGTTTGATGGTAAACGAGGACAAGGTATCCATACATTTGATGCAGAAAATATGGACGAGAACTGGTTTAATTTATTCTCACAATGGCTTGGATATACAGGAGAAGAAGTTGAAAGTAAATCTAAGTTCTTCGAAGATAAAGCGGCAGTTGATGCGCATGTAAATGCAGGAAAAGTATATGATTACTACAAAAAGACATTTAATCGTAACTCTTTCGATGATAAAGGCGCGAAGCTTATTTCGACTGTTCACGTAGGTACAGCTTGGAATAACGCAGCTTGGAATGGTGTACAAATGATGTATGGTGATGGCGATGGAAAAACATTCATTCCATTATCTGCTGGACTAGATGTTATCGGTCACGAATTAACTCATGCTGTAACTGAGCATACAGCAAATCTTGTTTATAAAAATGAGTCAGGTGCGTTAAATGAATCGTTATCTGATATTATGGGTGTCATGGTTGAGAAGAAGAGCTGGGATTTAGGTGCTGACATTTATACACCTGGAAAACCTGGTGATGCACTTCGTTCTCTGAAAGATCCAGCATCTATTCCAAATCCATTAAAACCAGGTGAAGGTTACCCAGATCACTACAATAAGCGCTACACTGGAACAGCTGATAATGGCGGCGTTCATATTAACAGCAGTATTAACAATAAAGCTGCATACTTAGTATCTGAAGGTGGAGATCATTACGGCGTGAAAGTAACTGGCGTAGGCCGTGAAGCGACAGAAAAAATTTATTACCGTGCTCTTACGAAATATTTAACTGCAAACTCTGACTTTAAGATGATGCGTCAAGCTGCTCTTCAATCAGCTGAAGATTTATATGGTAAAAACTCTAAGGCTGTACAAGCTGTAACGAAAGCTTATGATGCAGTAGGCGTAAAATAATAAGAGAAAAAGACCTGACTAGAATGTCAGGTCTTTTCTCTATCTAGTTAGTCGCGAATACCTAATGCGATTTTCGCCATACGTGACATGCGTTCTTTAGACCATGGTGGATTCCAAACGACATTTACTTCTATTTCATTGACTTCAGGTACGTTCGTTGATAATACTTTTTTTACATCTGATACAATTTGCCCAGCCATTGGACAACCGATAGAAGTCATCGTCATCGTAATGACAGCATTATTATTTTCATCTGCTGTAACGTCATAAACTAATCCAAGATTAATGATATCAACACCTAGTTCTGGATCAATGACAGCTTCTAAATTCGCATATAATTTATTTTCAAATGCTTCTTGTGACATAAGTAGCACCCCCTGCATTTTAATGATATCGATTCTCATTATAACGGAAATATGTATAATATGCAGGAAATGAGCTCAAAAAAATATCCCTTTTGGAAGAGGGATATTTTTTAAAGGCTATTCAGTTTTGAAGTGTGATACGAGTTGATCTAATTCTTCAACTGTTTGTTTCATTTGTTTAGCTGTTTGTGTCATCTCATTCATCGTAATGACTTTTTTCTCAGCAGATTGTGCTGTTGCCGCTGTTTCACTAGATACGTCAGTCGAAATAGAAGCGATGTTATTCAGTGAAGCGTTCATTTCTTCAGCACTTGCAGCCATTTCTTCAGCAGTTGCTGAGATGTCTTGCATTTGAGTAGATACTTTATTTACTTGTTCCACAATCGTTGTGAAAGAATTGCCAGCTTCACGAATGACGTGAATGCCTTCAAATGCCTCAGAACGACCTTGTGACATCATAGAGCTTGCAGTTTCAGTGTCTTGTTGAATTTGATGTAGTAATTGGTTAATATCTGTTGCTGCTGTTTTAGATTGTTCAGCAAGTTTTCGAACTTCGTCAGCTACGACAGCGAAGCCTTTTCCTTGTTCGCCAGCACGAGCTGCTTCGATAGATGCATTTAAAGCAAGTAAGTTTGTTTGCTCTGCGATATTAGAAATAGATTGTACAGCTGTATCAATATATTTCGTGTGAGTGATTAGACGTTCGACCACTTCTGACGTAGCATTTACCGCGTCGTGTATCGTTGTCATTTGTGAAACTGATTTTTGAATAACAGTACTTCCGTCGTTAGCTTGTTCAGATGTAGCTACAGCAAGTTCAGTTACAGATGTGGCAGATTCAGCAATGCGCTGAACACTCACTGCCATATCGTCCATTGCCGTTGAGCTTTCTTCCATGCTAGAGGCTTGTGATTGAATACTCGCATTTAAGCTAGACATTGAGTTTTGAACTTTTATTGTTGCCTCGCGTGATATATGCGTCTTTTCTAGCATATTTTCAGAAGCGTTTTGTACTTCCACAGATGTTTTTTGAACACGATTAATGATATGTTGTAGGTTTTCTAACATTTTATTAAATGATGTTGCGATCGTACCAATTTCATCATTACTATTTACTTGTAGACGGGCTGTTAAATCACCTTCTTGAGATGATAATTCCTTTAGTTTACTATCAATTTGTTGAATTGGTTTTACAAGTTTACCAGAGAACCACCATGCAAGAATCATAGCTACAAGAATACAAATAACAAGTGATAAGAAGACAACATATTCAATTTGTAGTGAAGATTGATCAATTTTTTTGATAGATTGATCACGTAATTTAGCTTGTTCATTACTATAATTTGTGAAGTCACCAATTACTTTATAAACGGTACCATTTTCTGCATAAGCTACTTGTAAAGCCTCTTCCCACTTTTGTTCTTTTGCAAGAGGGAAAACTTTTTCTTCAATAAATTTTCTCCAAGTAGATCCTGATTCCATTGTATTTTTCATGGACTCAGAAACATTTGGATTAGAAAGAAGCTTATCTTTTGTATTCTCAAGCTCTTTACTCATCGAATTAAACTTATCAAATTCAACTTGATCATGTTGTAATAAATACCCTCTTAAAGCAGAGAGCTGTACTTGATAAGCATCCCCGCGCTCTTTTAATTGTGTTGCAAGGGGAGAAATCTCTTTTTGTAATGCTTCAGCTTGACGAGATTGATCAATAGCAAAAAATAAAATAAAAGCTAAGGCGATGCCAAATAAAGCGCAAATCGTTCCCATCATGAACATTAGTTTTTTTCGAATGCTAATAAAACTCATATGATAAAAGCCTCCTTTGTGAAATCATAGTATTAGAATTAATTAATGTAAAAAATTGAAAGAAAGCTTTACTCCATTTGGAATAAAGCTTTCTTCTTTCCTTTAGGAATTATAGCAGACGGAATGAGAGATAGAAAGAGATATTTTAAGGTGAAAAAAGAGAGACTGTAAATCTCTCTTTTTAATAATTTTGAGCTCATAGAAATATAAATGAAAGTTTTACTTTAAATGTTTGTTTTGAAATGAGAAACGAGAACTTCAAGTTCTTGTACAGTCGTTTTCATTTCAGACGCTTTTTTAGCAACGACACTCATTTTGTTTACTTGGTTACCAGCTGAAGTTGCTGTTTGTGATGTTTCGGCGGCAACTTCATTTGAAATAGAAGCGATGTTATTAAGTGAAGCGTTCATTTCTTCAGAACTTGCGGCCATTTCTTCAGCAGTTGCAGACATTTCTTGCATTTGTGTAGAGACTTTATTAATGTGGTTAACAATTTCTGAGAATGAAGATCCGGCGGTACGAATGACTGTAATGCCTTCAGAAGCCTCTGACTGGCCTTGTGTCATCATTTCATTTGCTATTTTTGTATCTGCTTGAATTTGATGGAGTAAATGGTTAATATCAGTTGCTGCTAGCTGAGATTGTTCAGCAAGTTTTCGTACTTCGTCGGCAACAACAGCGAAGCCTTTTCCATGTTCACCAGCACGGGCCGCTTCAATGGAAGCATTTAAAGCGAGTAAATTCGTTTGTTCCGCGATATTGGAAATGGATTGAAGTGCAGTATCAATATGATTCGTATGTGTAATAAGTCGCTCCACTACTTGTGATGTAGCGTTAACAGCTTCGTTTATTGTATGCATTTGTGTAATAGATTTTTCAATGACTTTATTCCCACTATCTGCTTTTTCTGAAGTTGTAACAGCTAGGCTAGCAACAGAAGAGGCATATTCTGCAATACGCTGAACACTCGTTGCCATATCATCCATTGCAGTTGAACTTTCTTCGATACTGGAAACTTGAGAACGAATATTGTGCTCAAGAGCATTCATAGTTTCTTCAGTTTTTGCTGTATTTTCCATAGAAGCAGTTGTTTCGATAAACACATTTTCAGATGCTTCTTTTACACTTGTTGATGTTTGTTGCACTTGTTTTATTATACGTTGTAAGTTAGCGAGCATTTGATTAAAGGAATTGGCGATATCACCAATTTCATCTTTACTTGTTACGTGCAATCTAGCAGTTAAATCACCATCTTGAGAAGCTAATTCTTTTAATTTCTCATCAATTTGTCGCACCGGTTTAACGAGTTTACCAGAGAACCACCATGCTAATAAGATAGAGGTTATTGTACATGTAATGAGTGAGAAGAAAATAATATATTGAATAAGAGTTGAAGAAGACTCTACGTCAGCAATTAATGCGTCACGTTTATCATTTTCTTCATTTGCATATTTCGTAAATCGACCTAAAAGGTCATTTACATAATCGGTTTGAGCTAAAGCAATTTTGGACGCTTCGTCCCATTTACCTTCGCTAGCGAGAGGGAGGACTTCATTATCTATGACGCTTCGCCATTTTCCTCCCATTAAAATCGCTTCTTTCATTCCTTCTGGGAGTTTTTTATCACTTGTTACTTTTTCTCTAGTATCGGCTAGTTTTTTTCCTTCTCGGTTGAATTTATCTAATCCTTTTTGATCATGTGACAGTAAATATTCTTGTAAACCAGCAACTTGTGCTTGGAACCAATCGCCACGTTCTTTTAAAATTGTTGCTCTTTTGGATACATCATTTTTTAACGTTTCAATTTCACTTGCTTGGCTCATGGCGAATGAAAGAATAACAATAAGAGCGATGCTAAATAAAGAAGAAATACTTAAGAGTGTGAACAGTAGTTTTTTTCGAATACTAACATATTTCATCGTTACCCCTACCTTTAAAAACTATTTATTATAATTTATAAATATTAAGAGCAGAATTAATAAAAACATCATTATGAAGTTATTAATCTGTTCAATGAAAATTATAGCAGATAATGGAAGATGGCAGATTGATATGAGCAAATGTTCTTAAAATGTATACATTTGCATATCAAAAAGTTCATAAATAAAAATTAGAAATCCTATTGTAATTTGAAATAACATCATGTATACTTCTAATTAGTTGATAACGATTATCAGTATCAACTATAAACATTACTCTTCGTTATGTTGGTCATACCCCTTTTTGACGACGTAAGTCAGAGACGAAATGTTGAAATATCTTGTGTCCTATTCTACAGAATTATGGTAATCTCCAACCTCAACTTATATGCGTGAGCATGCAAAAAGGATCCTATCCGTGAAGGGATCCTTTTTTGCATGCTGTCGCAATTAATGTATATAGACCAGGTATTTGCTCTTCAATTCCTTCCGGTGCAGTAGAAGGAAAGACCCATCTTTGATGCGACCCGTGTTCTTCAACTAGTTTTTCAATTATAAAACGTTCTTCCGCAAGTGTTGTAATAATTTCTCCTAACGTCCAGCGACGGATGGTTGTTTTAGGTAACGATTCTTTCTGCGCTTCTGTAAGAAGGATACTATAAGCAACATCATCTTCAATTAATTCTTCATCAAAATAATTTCCATTGGCCTGAAATGATGGGTGGTCTACTCCTAATAATTTAGTATAAACAGGATGATAGTCACGAAGGATAAGCATTCCCTCTGGCTTAAGTAAGGTAGCAATTTTTTGGAAGAGTGGTTTTAAGTCCAGAAAGTAATGAAGTACACCGAGTTCTAGCAATACGATATCGAACGATTCGGATAGCTGGATATTTAATACATCAGAAACGACATACTGGATAGAGACACCGGCTGCTTCTGCAAGTTCATTTGCATATTTTGCATTACTTGCTGAAATATCAACAACCGTTACGTCAGCTCCTAAAAGAGCGAGAGAGACGGCTTTATTTCCTTTTGACCCGAGTAAATTAATAATACGTTTTCCTTTTGGAGATTGTATGTAAGGTAAATAGTGATCTACCTCGCGCATAGGATTTTCTATGAGCTTTTTCGCATAATCGGCTGGCGCTCCGTGGCGATTCGTCCAAGCTTCATAAGCAGCTGCATTCCAGCTTTTTTCATTACGTGTGCTTAGTTGTTTTTGATTCAATCGTATCACTCCTTTTATGAACGTATAGTTATTCGGCAGGGGGATGGGATTTCCTTTTCTTTCTGGATAAAAGTTTGATTTTTCTGTGATTAAGTCGTACAATACATGTTATACGTAAAAGCGTCGAAAAGGAAAAGTAGGATGAACAAATTCTTTCCAGAGAGCTTCGGTAGCTGAGAAGAAGCAAGAATATTCATTTGAACAATGGTCTTTGAGCTTCGTCCTGAACTTATCAAATGATAATAGTAGGCGGCGACGAGAGTTGGTACTCGTTATCAAAACCACAGTATAAGAGCATATAGCTCCGTACTTGTTAAGGCTAATTATGTGAGTAATTAGCAAAATAAGGTGGTACCGCGACTGTTTATACAGCCCCGCCCTTATCTTTTTTAAGATAAGGGCGGGGCTTTTTATATTTTAAAGGAGGAATATAAGATGAGTATTTTTATTGGAGGCGCTTGGCCGTATGCAAATGGTTCGTTACATCTTGGACATATTGCGAGTTTGTTACCTGGAGATATTTTAGCACGTTATTACCGGGCAAAAGGTGAGAATGTGTTGTATGTTTCGGGAAGTGATTGTAATGGAACACCGATTGCAATTCGGGCAAAACAAGAAGGGGTGACGGCGAAGAAAATTGCTGATAAGTATCATGAAGAATTTGAGCGATGTTTTCGGGATTTAGGTTTTACGTATGATTGCTATACACGTACGGATAGTGAGCACCATCATGAAACGGTTCAAAATGTCTTTTTACGTTTATTAGAAGAAGGCTATATTTATAAAAAAACAGTGGAACAAGCATATTGTGAAACGTGTACGCAGTTTTTACCTGATCGTTATGTAGAAGGAATTTGTCCACATTGCCATGAAGCAGCAAGAGGAGATCAATGCGATGCGTGTTCAGCTATTTTAGATCCACTCGATTTGTTAGAAAAGAAATGTAAGTTATGTGGTAGTACGCCATCCGTACAGGAAACAGAGCATTTTTATTTTGCATTGCATACATTTCAGGAGCAAATTAAAAGGGCTGTAGAAACTGCAAAACAAACAGGGACATGGCGCGACAATGCGATTCAATTAACAGAGAGATATGTTAAGGAAGGTTTATTAGATAGGACCGTATCACGTGATTTACCAATTGGGGTACCAATTCCAGTAGAAGGGTATGAAGATAAGAAGATTTACGTATGGATTGAAGCAGTGACAGGATATTATTCGGCGAGTAAACATTGGGCTGAAGAAACAGGGAAAGATGATCAACAGTTTTGGGATAGAGAAGCGAAAACATATTATGTGCACGGAAAGGATAATATTCCGTTTCATTCTATTATTTGGCCAGCGGTATTGCTTGGAATAGGAGAAGGTGCAATTCCTCGTCATATCGTTTCGAATGAATATTTAACAGTTGAAAAAAGAAAATTATCTACGAGTAAAAACTGGGCAGTGTGGGTACCTGATATATTGGAAAGATATGATCCAGATTCTATTCGTTACTTTTTAACAGTCAATGCACCAGAAAATCGTGACACTGACTTTTCATGGCGTGAATTCATTTACAGTCATAATAGTGAATTGTTGGGTGCATACGGGAACTTCGTGAACCGGACATTAAAGTTTATTGAAAAATATTATGGTGGTATCGTGCCGAAGGGGAATATTGATGTAGAGCTGAAAGATAAAGTAGAAGGATTATATAAAAATGTAGGAGAAGCAATTGAGCAAACTAAATTTAAAGTGGCGCTAGAATCAATATTTGATGCAGTACGTTTTGCAAATAAATACTTTGATGAAAGGCAGCCGTGGAAACAAAGGGAAGATGATCCAGTTTCATGTAAAGAAACCATTTATAACTGTGTGTATCTTATCGCTAATTTTGCAAATCTCCTTGAACCGTTTTTACCATTTTCAAGTGAAAGAGTTAGAAACACATTATCGATTGTGAAGCGAAATTGGAAGCCTCAACATACGTTGCCAAGTAGAATTGATAGTGTACAGCCACTATTTGAACGAATCGATGTAAAACAAATTGAGTGTGAGATAGAGAAGTTATATGGAGCGGTAAAGTGAGATAGAACAAAAGACCTTTCAAATAAATGAAAGGTCTTTTGTTATGCAGTAGGATTCTCTTTCTTATCTTTTAAGAAGAAAAGCACAGCAAGGATCACGAGAATAATAGCTGCAATATCATATGTTATTTTGAATGTATTATTAAAGTTTAAGTACTCCACTAAAGGGGTTTTGACTGCCCCAGCATATATGCAAATGGGAATGAGGAGCACATCGTAAAATTTCTTTTCTTTCATATATCTTATTAGGAAGAAGATACACATAATGGCAAAAAAGGCTACGCTTAAAATAGTCATTTATACCTCCAAATAGATTTGAAATTATACCACATTGTAACTGCATTTACATTTATATGAAAATTTCTATTTTCATGCGCTATGCACGCTACTATGTTTCTTTTCTTTCCTAGCGGTAAGTAGCTGAGGGGTAAAAATCCCAAGTAGTATAAAGATGATCCCAATCCACTGCATGAACGTTACGACTTCATGTACAAGTGTAATAGAAGCGATAATGGCTGTTGGTAATTCAGCTGCTCCTAGTATTGTACCAAGTCCTGTTCCTACTTTCGGTACGCCAATTGAAAAACAAATAACAGGTACGACAACACCGAATAATCCGAGGAAGAAAGCGTATTTCCAAAGACCAGCTTGCAGGGCACCATCTGTTAAAAAGGTCGGCGGGAAGAATAGGCATACGATAAGAGTAGCACTTGTTGTCATAAGAAAGCTTTTTGTATAAGGCGGAACTTCTGTAGCAACACGCCCACTTGCAAAAACATAGAATGAAAAAGAGACAGCGGCTAATAGACCAAAGATAATACCCTTCATGGAAAAGTTTTGTCCGAGACCTTCAAAGACACCACCTGCAAACAATGTACCAGCAAATAAAATAATGATAGATATAACTTTTTCACGGCTTGGAAATGTTCGATTCGCAATAGCTTCAATAACAACACCAATCCATGTGAACTGGAAAAGTAGGACGACAGCGATAGATGCTGGTAGTTCTTCTACAGAAATAGCGTAGAAAATACCAGTCATACTCATTGTTGTGCCAACTGTTAGTAAGGAGAAGAATTGTTTTTTTGTTACTTTATGACGTGAAACGAAAAGAACGAGTAGAAGAAGCCCAACCCATCCGAAGACATATTGTCCCCCTAATAGTTGATGTGCTGAAAATCCATCAATAAATCCGAGTTTGAAAATAGTTGAAAGCACGCCGTAGCTACAAGCTCCGAATAAAACGAGTAATGAATACTTAAATTTCTCCATGAAAATCCTCCTTTTAAATAATAAAAAACGCCCGCTATCCAAATAAGGATAACGGGCGAACGAAACAGAGTAAGATACTCTACAAAATTCCGCCACTCATACGAAGTATGAATTTGGGGTATGAAATTGTAGTAGGTTTTTACATTGCCTTCGGGAATACAATAGAACATTTTACACCTTGAGGTGTGTTTTGTATCCGATAAGGAAACTGATGTTTATCTAGTATTTGTTTTACAATGTATAACCCAAGACCACTACCTTGTACTAAGCCATGTTTGTCAGGATTTGCGCGATAGAATGGCTCAAATAAATGGGCAAGTTTATCTTCATCTATTTGTGAACCTGTATTTAATACTTCTAATGCGTAACCGTTAGGCTTTTCATAAAGCTTTATATATACATGCTGATGGTCAATTGTATAATGAATTGCATTTGAAATAATGTTGAAAATAGCAGTTTGAATAAATTTAGGATCAGCTAAAACTTGTACATCTTGTTTAATGTTAGATTGAACATTTAATTGCTTTACAGATACGAAATAATCTACTTTCTTCATAACATCCTCAATAATATTAGTTAATGAGATAACTTTTAAATCAGGTTTAAATTGAGGGTTTTGTATTTTGGATAATTCCGACATTTTTTCCGTTAATATGTTAATGTCTTGCATCATTTCATAGGAACGTTTTAAATATTTATCTCTATCTTTATAAGCTCCAATTCCGTGAATCATGCCATCTAGTTGGCCCATAACGGCTGCGATTGGTGTTTTTAATTCATGGGAAACCATAGACATAAATTCTTTACGAGATTGTTCTAATTGTTGTTCCTTTTTGAGTTCATTTCTTAAATCTTGATTGCTTGCATGTAAATTCTTCACTATATTTGGTACTTGTGAAGCAGCTACTTGCAAATTAAAATCTGTTTGATCAGTATTTTTGTTAAGTAGCTTTTTATCTGAGAAATCAAGATTCATAATATCTTTTAAAGCATCACTCATGTATTGAAAAGGTTTAGCAATTAGTTTTGCATAAATTAAAGATCCGAGCAGAGATAATGCAAGCATTGTTGCGCCAATATGTGGAGCTAATTGCTGCAGTACATCTGTTAATTTTGGATTATCTTGTGCATCATTTGCTTTACTTGCTGCATTTTGTTTATGTAAGGCATCATTAGTAGCGACTTGCTTTTCCGTTTCTGTAAGCGGAGAAGAAGCGCTATTTTTCCCCGGAATATTTTGAGTATGTTCTTTTGCTTTTACAGTTTGGCTAGGCTGCAAAAGGTGATTGATAGCTGTTGAGAGTGATTTATAATCTATAATAGAAGATTGGAAATTAAAAATGTCTCCCTGTGATACAGCTTTATTTTGATTCGTTTTACTTTGGTCGTTTTGTTTATCTGAATCCGCTTGTTCTGTAGTCAGCATTCCAGTGTCTTTCGCAAAACGTTCTTTATCGTAGTCTGAAGCTAAGAAGTAAATAATTTGATAAAGACAAAGTGATAAAAGAATACAAAATAATAAGGTTTTGATGAAAATATTTTTGGTGATGTTGTCTTTGCTACGATTCGATTTTGTAGCCAATGCCTTTCACCGTTTTAATATAAGGAATCCCTAATTTTTTTCGTAAGTTTTTAATATGTGTATCTATAACTCTTACATCACCATAATGTTCATAGCCCCATACCTTATTCAACAAATCACTTCTTGATAATACTTTTCCTCGATTTTGCAGTAAAGTATAAATAATTTCAAATTCTTTTGTTGTCAATTCAATTTGATTACCATGAACATAAGCGGCATATGCTGTAGAATTTAACATCAATTCATGAAATTGTAGTATAGTTGCAGCTTCGGCTTCCTTCGTTGCTGCCCTTCTTAATACAGCTTCTACACGTTTAATAAATACGGTGTAATGGAACGGTTTCGTAATATAGTCATCAATACCTAATTCAAATCCTTTAATTTCACTTTCTTCATTATGTAAGCCTGTTAACATAATAATCGGTACGTCAGATTGTCCTCGCATAATTTTACAAATACTATAGCCATCTATATCTGGTAACATCACATCAAGGAGGACAAGATCGTATGAATTTTTTTGGAAAAGAAGTATACCTTCTGTTCCAGCGCCAACGACATCAACGGTAAAATTTTGTGCCATTAAAAATTCACGAATCAGTTCTTGTATATCTGGGTTGTCTTCAATCACCAGTATATGCGTCATAGTAACACCTCCTAAATAACGCTTTTTACTGCAATATTCGAATTCATCATTTTTCGGATGACTCAGATTGTTTATACATATAATAAGCCCCCGCCATAAAATAATCATGAAAGTAGCAAGGGGAGTTGTTTAGCGAAACTGAATATTTAAGAATTACAGTAATTCTATTATAGTATGTATTGTAAAATTTATAAAATATTATAACTGTATAATTTTAATATCCATGTTTATCAATGTTTTAATTTCATTTAACACAATCTATTCCCATTATATATGTAAATACAGTTGTTTTGCTACTGTAAATGAAGAAATAAAATAAGCCAAGACATAAAATTCTTGGCTACACGTAAATCGCGCTTTTAGGTTATTTTACAGTGACAGTAGCTTGCTGGGGAATACGCTCAAATAACCAGTGTATATCATTGTTATACATACGAATACAACCTAGTGTTGTCCACTTACCAATGGCCTGATTATTGTTCGTACCATGAATCGCATAAGTTGTTCCGTAAGTTCCTGCCATGTTTAGTCCGAGCCAACGGTCACCAAGTGGATTACGTGGATCTCCGCCTTTAATTTTGCCTGTGTAATAAGGACGATTTTTAATTTTATTTACGATTTGGAAAGTACCTTTAGGTGTAGGAGTAGCTGCTTTTCCAGTAGCGACAGTAAAACTCTTTATGAATTTTCCGTTTTGATAATAATCCATTTTATTTAACTTAGTGTTTACAATCAGTTGATCTTTCGTTGTAGCTGCCTCAGCATTTGTGAATGGAATAGTTAAAAATCCTAATGATAATAGTGCGCTTAATAATAGTTTTTTCATTATATTCTCCTTTTTACTATTGTAGTAGTTTTACATACAATGAATTTGCAATCCTCGTAATACTTTATTTACATTTTCATCTAATGTTTCAAAGAAAGTAGTAATTTTGGCATTGTATTTGTTGTTTTTATCAATAAGTAATCTTTCATTTAATAAAAGTTCACCATGTAGTCCAAAGCTTTGAACTTGAATATTTAATTCATCTTCAGTTTCAGAAATAATTGGTAAGAAGTAGTGAAAAGCTTTCGTTGGAATGATATAGCTTTTGCCAATCATGCTTTCTTGATTTGAATTAATCCATTTTTTCGTGACAATTTTAATGTTCTTTTTTGAAACGATAAAAGATAGTGTAGTAGATTTTGTTAAACTTACGTCAAATTCACTTGTTTCACATATGTGTAAATTAAAAACGGTTTCATTTTGATGAGATTCAACATTTGTATTAATAAAATCGTGCATTTTATAAGCTTCCATTTCTTATTCACCCTTTTTTCAATTTCGAAAAGCTATTCATATTTATTCAAATTAATGCTTAGTCATTTATTGGTTAAATTTTTCAACAAATTCCGATATAATCTTACAATACGTATATGAAGCTAATATGAAGTTCGTATGAGTTTGTAGTGGTTTTTTATTAAGAACAAAATATAACGATTTTTAAGTGTTAAAAAATGGATAAAATATGCATATTAAGCCCTCAGTTTCGTACGGTATATATTTGTTGAATTGTTTTTGAATGAAAGTAAATAGAAGGAAATAAAGAAAAGAAAGTTTTAGTGTGAGCCTTACAAAAATGTAATAAAAATGTAAGCTATTGTGATAGTTATTTCGACAATTTTTTTATACAATAATAGTAAGAAGTTGTACGTGATTGAAAGGAGAGATGACATGGAATGGATTCATGAATTATTTCAGCAATACGGGTACTATGTTGTACTTGTTGGTTTGCTGTTAGAATATATTGCACTTCCGTTTCCGGGAGAGCCAACATTAGCATATGCGGGATTTTTAGCACATAAGGGTGATTTAAGCTTACCGATTTTAATCATTCTCTCCTTTATTGGGACAAGTGTAGGAATGACGATTCAATACTTTTTAGGAAATAAATTAGGTATGCCTTTTATTCAAAAGTATGGGAAATACGTATTTTTAACACAAAGAAAAATCGACTTAACAAGAATGTGGTTTGATAAGTATGGATACTTCCTAATTTTTATCGGTTTCTTTATTCCTGGTGTACGTCATTTTACAGGGTACTTTGCAGGAATTATTAACTTACCATTCCGTCGCTTTGCAATTACAATTTACTCAGGTGCTCTATTTTGGGTATCATTCTTCTTAATCGGTGGTTACTGGTTAGGTGGAAACTTACATGATATTTTTGGAGTGCTAGAAGGTCATATCGGTAAAATCATTATTGGAGTTATTGTGATTGTAGCGGTTACGTTAGGTATTCGTTTCCGTAAGCAGTTAAAACGAGTATTACTACAAAACGCAAGCTAATATGAAATCCATTCTATGTCAGAATTTAGGAAGGCAGTGCAAAAGCACTGCCTTTTTTATTTTAATAAGTTTTTGTTTGTTTCTTAGTTTAAAATTCAATAGGTTATAATTGTAAATTATTAACGTCAAAATGACAATTATAATTGACAATGATAAGGATATTATTTACAATTTTAATTAAATAAATGAAAAAGAGGGAAGACATGAAGCTTCAAAATCGAGTGAGGGAATTGCGAGCAAAGCATCGTTTATCACAAGGGGATTTAGGGAAAGCGATTGGCTCATCACGGCAAACGATTAGTTTAATTGAGCGCGGGGATTATGCACCATCTATCGTATTGTCGTTAAAAATCGCACACATTTTCAATGTACCAGTGGAGGAAATATTCACGTTAGTGGAGGGGGAAGAGGATGATGAAGAGTAAACGAAAAAAACAATTTGATTTTGTGGGGAAAATGGCATTAAGTATGATCGGTGGCTTTTTAACATCGTATATAGCTTTAAATTTACTCTCGGATGAACCGAGAAAATTATCATCTAATACATTTATAGGTGTATGTACTCTTTTTGGAATGATAATGATGTATTACACTTGGAAGAATACACGTATGTTAGCGGAGGCACGCGATGAAGAAGAGAGTGTGCAAGGCAGAAAATTAGGCATTATAAGTATATATTTACGTGTAGGTGATATAGTTACGCAGGCATGGTTTGTATATGCAGTTATTGCATGTAGACGTGCACTGTTGCAGGATACAAATGTTTCATTTGCAGTGTGGAATTTAGTAGCTTCTATTGTTTGTTTAACTATTGTAGTGATTAGTGGGCTCATAACAAAAAATCGTTATAATAAGCTATACCCTGAACAAGGTGTAACATATATGGAATCTATGAAAATGTGGACGAAAAACGCAGATGAAGGATTAAAGCACATTGTGCATGAGGCTGGATATAAAGCATATGAATTTACGAATACAATATTGGCATATGTATGGTGGGCTGCCGTTATATATACGGCGGCTAGTGATATCGACTTTGTATTAATTGGCTTAATCTCATTTATTTGGATATTGCATCTTGGAAAGTTTATGTACGAAATGCAGAGAAAAATGATTTATTAAGGGGAGAAAAAGGTGGATATTTTAAGAAGGCCAGCTGGTTCTATGACGGCGGCGTTAGTTTTGTCCATTTTATACGGAGTAATCAGAACTGAGAAATTAGAAGTAATGTTGGATATATGGGCATTATTTGGAATTTTTTTATTGGTGCTAGCTATTCATGAGCTAGGACATGTAGTGTTTGGTTTAATAGGTGGTTTGAATTTTAAATTTATGACAGTAGGGCCGATTACTTTTCAAAAAGAGAAGGGGAAAGTACGCATTCGTGAAAATAAATTGTGGATGTACTTTGGAGGCGTGGCGATGCTAGTGCCTCCTTCTATAGAGACACCGAATCTTTCGAAAAAATGGGCATGGCTCACTTTAGGTGGACCGATTACGAGTTTACTATTTGGTATTACTTTCGGTTACATATACATGGTGAGTTATTATCAATATCTCTTATATTTTTCTGTTTTACACTTTGTCATTTTTGCAGCTACAATCGTACCGATAAAAGGAACGTTTTTGAGTGATGGTATGCAATTTCTTATTTTAATTAAAGATGATGAAAAGGCGAAGCAGCATTTATATAATATTCAAGTATCAAGTGAGTTATTTAGTTATAAAAGGCCGAAAGATTGGGATAAGAGATTAATAGAACTTAGTGAGGAAAAATTAAAAGAAAATAAAAGTATAAGAGATATAATGAGCGGACTTATGCTCGTCTTTTGTGCCAGAGCTGATCAAAAGGGAATGGAAAGAGCGATACCATATATAGAACCAATTGTTCAACTACCTGTAACGAAAGAAAACAAATATTTCGTTAGTAGTTTTCATAGTTGGTATCTTTTATATAAATCTCTGTATCAGCTGGATAGTCTTTCTCTACAAGAAGCGAAGGAACATGGGAAGGCTATTACAAAAATAGACTTACATGGGTATTATCGTACACAAGGAATTGTGAAATATGTAGAGGGCGATATGGAAGCTTCCAACGTTTATATGAGGAAAGCGGATAAAGAATTGAAGAGCGCTGAGAATAGTGAAATGGGATATTTACAATTAGAGAGAGAATGGTTTGAGCAGCTGAAAGAGAGGGTATCTTACGATGGGTGAGGTATCCTCTTTTTTCTATGTCGTTTTATGCCGTTCCATAAAAAGTGTGGGGCGAGTAAAATAAGATATGAAGAGCAAAGCTTGGAGGAATTCTAGATGGAAATTTTAACGATTATTTTAATAGTCTTGCTCATTTATGCTGTTTTTAAAGTAGCGTATGTAGCATTAAAGATACTCGCGATCCTATTAGTTATCTTTTTAATCGTAGAGTTCGGCAGTAAATTGCTTGGGGGATAGGGTATGTTGTGCGTTTCGAGTGTCGAAGGTTGTCGTTTAATTGGTATCTTGTGTCGAATCGCCGATATAATGAAAAAATCGTTGATATAAGTGGAGAAACGATTGATATATTTGAAAAATCGTTGATATATTTTAGTGAATACGAAGTGGGGTATGTGGAAAAGAAGTTGCCGTAGGGTAGCTTCTTTTTATTATGATGCTGTGGTATGCAAAACAACATAAAAAAGCTGGAAGAATATCTTCCAGCTTACGAGTTACTTTCAATTTGGCGACCGCGATCTTCTTCATTGTCTTGTAATAGGTTGAATACGTCTGCTAGGCAGAAGGCAATGAACCAAGTCCATAGACCGTGGAAGAAAGCTGAGCTTAATTGAAGTGGTAATGTATAGTTAGTCATTGAGTAGGAAATACATCCGCCAACGATCCCGATCATTGTTAATAACATTGTTTTTTGCGCATTCTCTTCTGGATTGAAGAGGAAGTAAATGTATCCGCCTAAAATTGAAGCGCTTACAAGTGTTTCGATTCCATTAAAAATGATATTCTCTCCAAGCTGAGTGTTTGTCCAAAAGCAGATTGTTCCGCCGATAATAGCAAACAGGACAGCTATTGTATATCGTATATATTGATTCATATGTTCATCTCCCTATGTAATAAGATGATTTGGAAGTCAAAAAGGTAGGTATAGTATATTGAAGTGAGTTTTAATTGTACGTATCTTTTTATAAAAAGATCATTGAAGAGTAACTAAGATGATCGGTTGTTTAAACCGTTACGTGTATGGTGTCTGAAATATACCCGACTTCTCGTTTCTTTTTGCTTGTAAAATATGAGAAACTTCCAAGTCTATATACTCTTTTTTTGTGAGTCTGTTTTCATTATAACACATTTAGGGACACAATAATAGAATTATCTGATTTTGTAATAAGTGTAAAAAATAAAAAGCGCAAGGAATATTAGTCCCTTGCGCTTTCTTATATACGTTTGAAACGGCCGACAATTTCAACTGTTTCAGTAATATTCATGAATGCTTTGTTATCCACTTGACGGATAATACGTTTCATTTCGCCTAACTCATATCGAGTCACGACAGTGTAAATCATTTTTTTCTTATGGTTTGTATAGCCGCCGACAGCGTCTACCATTGTCACCCCGCGTATGCCGTGATGTAATAGTGCGCTTTTTATTTCCTCACCTTTTTCTGTAACTGTCATTATCGTTAATTTAATATGTTTTGTATGCACGGCATCAATTACTTTGCTGACTACAAACCGACTAATTAACGTATAAAGCGTAATATCCCATCCGAAAATAAATCCTGCTGCAACAAGTAAGATTAAGTTGAATCCAAAGATGATTGCTCCAATCGAAATATCTCGATGTTTCGCTACAATCAATCCAACGACATCAAAACCGCCTGTTGAAGAAGCAAATCGGAATATAATTCCTGAAGCTGCTCCGCAGATGACACCACCGAATACAGAAGAAAGTAAAATATCGTCTGAAACTTGGTGTACCGGGATAATGTTCATCGCTAAAGATGATACAGCTACAAAGTACGCTGTTAAAAAGGTTGTCTTCTTTCCTAAGTAAAAGTGACTTAAAATAAGAAGAGGAATGTTTAGTAAAAAGATAAGTGCACCGATATTGTAGTGCATTAAATAACCGATAATCATCCCTACACCAGCGAATCCACCGCTAATCATATTATGCGGGATAAAGAACATATTCATAGAAATTGCATACAAAATAGAAGCTACGAAAATAACAACCAACTGTATGATAAATTCTAAGTGAAATGTTTTAGCTGCTGGGAAGGATAAAAAGGCGGTGTCGGGAACGTAATCGGCGTCTCCTAGTTGACCCATAGTATGTTTCATCTCCATATTCATTTTTGATTACATGAAGAGAATAAAGGTTTTTTCAAAAACTGGCAATAGTTTTATTATAATACGAAAATTTTATAAATTTCTAATAAATCAAGCCTATTCATTGATGTGTGTGAATATACTAAAGAAAGCGAATACAATGTTTCTTAATTATTGTTTTCTTGAGAAAATATGCAAAATACTTTTTTGACGATAAAAGGAAATAGAGAATGTTTGCCGAATGTGCTAAAATGACCTTATTAAGGATGTGAAGCGATGGAATTTTTATTGCAGGATGCAATTCTATATATATCGTTTGTAACGACAGCACTTTGTTTATTAGAAGTTTTCTTCCTTGCTAACGTTTCTCGCTTTGTGCGTCAGCAAGCATCAAGCGGTAGACAAAGAGCTTTTGCGTTAGTTGATACGTGTGAAGATAGTGCAGGGAATGTACCGCTATTTTCTATTTTTTATAAATATGGAATGATTCGTTCTGTACGCAGACAAGAATCAAGTGAAGAGAATGATGAGGTCGGTCCGTATACACCAATGTTTCGCTAAATAATTACGAAACATTGGAGGAATGAACATGTTAAAATCATACCGAGCTGCGCTCATTAGTTTATCAGTAGTACTTGTTTTTGTTTTATCTGGCTGCAGTAATGCAGGCACAATCGATTCACATAGTACGGGAATTTGGAACCATTATTTCGTATATCCAATCTCGTATATGATTCAATTTGTTGCTCATCATATACCGAGTGGAAGCTTCGGGATTGCCATCATTATTATGACGCTCGTTATTCGTTCAGCGATGATTCCATTAGCTGTTTCGCAATATCGTGGCCAAGCGAAAATGAAAAAAATGCAACCTGAATTACAGAAGCTAAAGAAAAAACACGGTGATGTAAGCAAAGACCTTGAAAAACAAAAACAGTATCAAAAAGAAATGTCAGAACTAATGAAATCAGGCGGTTGGAATCCACTTGCTGGTTGCTGGCCACTATTAATACAAATGCCGATTTTTTCTGCTTTGTATTATGCGATTAGCCGAACAGAAGAGATTCGCACATCTACATTTTTATGGGTGAACTTAGGACATGCAGATCCTTATCATATATTACCGATTATTGCAGCGTTAACGACATTTATTCAGATGAAAATTTTCCAATCGAATAGTACGCCTGGAGAACAAGTACAAATGCTAAAAATACAGCAAATTATGATGCCGGCAATGATTCTATTTATGGGATTTGCGGCGCCATCCGGACTTGTGTTGTACTGGATAACAGGTAACTTATTTACAATGATGCAAACAATCGTATTAAGAAAAATAATGGAACGCGAAGAAGTACAATTACAAAATGCATAGAGAGACACCGCTCATGATGAGCGGTGTTTTTTTGTTAAGGTGTTAAGGAAATTTTAAGAAACCAACATTAGGATAAGCATTGTATACGAAAGTGTACATGCTTTAGAACTATGAAGGAGGAAATTTCCTATGAAGAAGAAAACAGTAGGGTATTTAGCGATTGCAGGTGCTGTATCATTCGGAATCATTGGAGGAGTCGGTATTCCGGCATTCGCGGCAACGAATACTTCAGCAGCTGAGCAAGCTACAAAAACGGTGAAAAAAGATTTAGATGATGCTACAAAACAAAAAGTAAAAACGATTATGGACGATACAAAGAAACAGCTAGAGGAACTAGGTGTTAAGCTTCCTGAAAAAGAGAAACGTAAAGACATGTTCGCAGGATTAGATGATCAGTCGAAAGAAAAAGCGAAGTCCATTTTAGAACAAGAGAAATCCGGAAAACTAACACGTGAACAAGCAAAAGAGGAATTAACAAAGTTAGGCGTGAAAATGCCGGAGAAAGGTAAGCATGGAGACATGTTTGCTAACTTAGATGAACAGGCGAAAGAGAAAGCGAAGTCAATTTTAGAGCAAGAGAAATCCGGAAAATTAACACGAGAACAAGCGCAAGAGGAATTAACGAAATTAGGTGTGAAAATGCCGGAGAAGGGTAAGCGTAAAGACATGCTTGCTAACTTAGATGAACAGGCGAAAGAGAAAGCGAAGTCAATTTTTGAACAAGAAAAGTCCGGCAAACTAACGCATAAGCAAGCAAAAGAAGAATTAACAAAACTAGGTGTAAAACTTCCAGAGAAAGAGAAGCATGAAGACATCTTTGCGGGATTAGATGAGGCAACAAAAACAAAAGCAAAAGCGATTTTAGAGCAAAAGAAATCTGGAAAATTAACGCATGAGCAAGCAAAAGAAGAATTAACAAAATTAGGTGTGAAACTTCCAGAGAAAGAGAAGCGTGAAGACATCTTTGCGGGATTAGATGAAGCAACAAAAACAAAAGCAAAAGCGATTTTAGACAATGAAAAGAAACAATTAGAGGCATTGAATGTTGATTTACCGCACCATAAGTTTTTTATGAAAAAAGATGAGAAATAATTGAATGAAGTCGTATCTTTCGTGTGGGCAACCGGAAGGTACGTGCAAGGGCCGATTTCTATAAGTAGAAATCGGTCCCTTTTAATGAGGCATTGAAATTCTTTTCATTGTTAGTATGTATCCAAAGACGCAGTAGAAGATTGCAAAACCGATAAACACTTCCGTGTATTGATATTTACCTAATACGTAGAAGGAAACAGCTGGTATAATAGCTACCGCTAAAATGCTATAACCAGGATACTTGTGCCTGAACATGATAGCGAATAGAACAGAAAGAAATGTAGCGATGATACAAAAAACAGCAATCATTATTGGTGCACCTCCTATATGGATTATACCATTTTTAGGGAATTAGAGAAGTGGCGTAACTTCTGTTATAATATAAGAAGAGAAATATTTCGTATGTTATATAAAAAAAAATATTGATTTTTTCTAACAATTCAATATAATGAACAATAACTACAAAATTCGACATCAAGAAGTGATGATGAGGACACGATCAATTTTTTACGATTCTCAGAGAGGGAAGCCTTTGGCTGTGAGCTTCCTAATACGAAAAAATAGATTACCACCTCTGAACTGCAGCAGTGAACGAACATCTAGTAATTGCTTGCCGGCAAAAACCGTTATGTAGACTTGAGAAATTGGTGAAGTGTGTTACTTTACGAATTGAAACAAGGGTGGAACCACGAATATAACACTCGTCCCTTTTTTAGGGAGGAGTGTTTTTTTATTTCATTTTTGCATCACACTAGGATTGGAAGGAGGATACGCAGCATGCATCATGATGAGAAGAACAAAATTGGTTTAACGGTAGCACTTTCTATCGTAGTAGGAACGATTATTGGATCTGGTGTGTTTATGAAACCGGGGAGCGTATTAGATTACTCAGGGAGTTCTAATATGGCGATTCTTGCTTGGGTAATTGGTGGTCTGTTGACGTTAGCAAGTGGTTTAACAGTAGCTGAAATTGGAGCGCAAATCCCGAAAAATGGTGGGTTGTATACGTATTTAGAGGAGATTTACGGAAGTTTTTGGGGATATTTATCAGGCTGGATGCAAACGATTGTGTATGGACCAGCTATTATTGGAACATTAGGGTTATACTTTAGTTCTTTAATGATTAATTTTTTCTATTTAGATAAAGTATGGAATTTACCAATCGCAATTGGAACAGTTGTGTTCCTTGGCGTTGTAAATAGTATGGGAACAAAATACGGAGGTATCGTTCAAACGATTACGACAATCGGGAAAATGATTCCAATCGTATTAATTGTTGTGTTAGGTTTTTGGAAAGGAAATAGCGATATCTTTAACGTAGTTGTGCCAATATCAGAAAATCAAAGTATCGGGATGGCAATTTTAGCAACGTTATTTGCTTATGACGGCTGGATTTTACTTGCTTCGATTGGTGGAGAAATGAAGAATCCAACAAAGTTATTACCGAAAGCTATGACAGTTGGGATTTTAATTGTAACAGCTGCTTACGTATTAATTAATTTGGCGTTACTGAATGTATTACCAGCAACACAAATTGTAGACCTTGGAGAAAATGCAACAGCGACAGCTGCAGGAATGCTACTTGGAGAATATGGTGGGAAAATTATTAGTATTGGTATTATCGTTTCTATTTTCGGTTGTTTAAATGGAAAGATTTTAACGTTCCCACGTATCCCAATGTCGATGGCAGAACGTGGACAACTTCCATTTGCTAAGTTTATTGCAAAGGAAAGTCCAAGATTTAAAACACCAGCAAATGCGATTACTGTTGAAATCATTTTAGGAATTATTTTAATGATTATTAGTGATCCGAATAAGCTATCTGAGATTTCCGTATTCATTATTTATATTTTCTATGTAATGACGTTTATTGGTGTCTTCATTTTAAGAAAACGTAATAAAAATAAAGAGCGTGCATACAGTGTACCGTTATTCCCAATCGTACCAATCGTTGCAATTTTAGGTTCATTCTTTGTAATTGGTAGTGCAATTATAAATGATCCAGTAAGTTGTTTCTTATCAATTGGAATTGTGTTTACGGGACTACCGGTATATTGGTATTTAAATAAGAAGAACAAAACTGAAGTGTCATGATTGAAAGGTAGGCGTATAATACGTCTACCTTTTTTACTGTAAAAAAAATGTACTTGCTTACAGTTTCTATTTTGGTTACTATAGTCGTAGTAACCAAAATAGAAAGCGTGGGGAAAGACTTGAATTTTCGTGTGTATATTTTAGCTATCGCGGCTTTCGTAGTCGGAACGGTTGAGCTAATTATAGGAGGAACGCTCGATTTAGTTGCCAATGATTTAGGAGTTTCTATTAGTGCAGCTGGTCAGCTTATAACAATATTTTCAGTAGTATTTGCTTTATCAGGTCCTGTTTTATTAGCGTTAACAGGGAAGTTTGAAAGAAAAACATTATATGTTGGGGCATTATCAATTTTCTTAATCGGAAATATCATTTCAGCATTTAGTGTGAATTACGGGATGTTAATGTTCTCAAGGGTGATTTGTGCGGCGAGTGGTTCGCTTATTATTGCACTGTCAGTAACACTTGCTTCTAGCGTTGTAGAACCGCACTTTCGTGCGCGAGCAATAGGAATCATTTTTATGGGGATTAGTGGATCGCTCGTACTTGGAGTACCGCTTGGTCTTGTACTTGGAAACGCATATGGATGGCGTGCACCATTTGTATTAATTTCGATTTTAACAGTTATGGCAATTGCTTGTATTTCATTATTCTTAACGAAAGTACCACCGACATCAGTGTTATCGATAAGAGAACAAATTGCTACGTTAAAAGATAAAAAAATTGTCAGTGCACAGTTAACATCATTTTTATTTTTAACGGGTCATTTAACACTATATGCATATTTAACGCCTTTCTTAAAAGATGTGATGCATGTGGAAGCGAATTGGATTAGTGTATTTTACTTCATTTTCGGAATTGCGGCGGTACTTGGAGGTGGCCTCGGGGGCTTTCTTGCTGATAAATGGGGATCGAAGAAAAGTATTATTTCCATCATTATCGTATTTGCATGTGCGATCTTCCTATTGCCATTAATGACATTCTCATTCCCGCTGTTCATTATTATGATGGGACTTTGGAGTATGCTGAGCTGGGCTATTTCGCCAGCACAACAAAATTATTTAATTGAAATTGCACCAGAATCAGCTGGTATTCAGCAAAGTTTAAATAACTCTGCCCTTCACTTAGGAATTGCGCTCGGTTCAACAGTAGGCGGAGTTGTTATTGAGAAATCGTCTGTTATATATAATGCTTGGGTAGGAGGCGGCTTTATTATATTAGCGCTGCTTTGTGCAATTTTCTCGATTACGAGAGGACGTTCTACTCAGTTCGCGAAAGAAGAATCTATCGTTTGATAGGTTCTTTTTTTAATTTGTAAAAAATGGAAGGTTTTAGTGGGGAAATGTAGAAAGTGTACACAGCGAGGTGATGTATATGTATACAAATTTTTCAATTATCGGCTTTCTAATTTCAATGCTTCCGTTGTTTCTTATTATTCTTGCACTTAGATGGGTTCGTTTCATCTATCAAAACTCTGAGAAACAAGTGGAGCAAAATGAGAAAATGATTGAGCTGTTGACGGAGATAAAGGAAAAAGATAAGTAATATGTATTCGTTAGAAATTTGTTTCTCGTAAGTTAAAAAGGCACTTATAAAGTGCCTTTTGTATTATATTTGAAAAATGAAAACGTTTAATATTTATTTGTCAATAGCAGCGTGAGAACAAACAATTTTAAAGTGGCTTATTACTTTGGAACTTTCTCAACAATTCGACAAGATACTACAAAAAAACCACCTATTCTCTTTTTTTCACTATAAGTACAATGAAACAGTAAGATTGCTTCATGTAGAAATTTATATATGGTGGTGGAGAGAATGGAACGAAAGATGGTAGGAAAATGGTTTAGTTTTTTTAGTGCTCTTATTATTTTATTAGGAATTGCAATGCCACAAGTAAAGGCAGAAGTAATGAACAGAGAAACATATAAAATGGATTGGAGCTATAGTAATTCGAAACAGCGTGAAATAAAGACAGAAATAATTAAAACGGCTTCGGGTAGTATTGCGTATTGTTTAACGCCTGATTTACGTTCTCCCAATGGAGAGGATTTGCCTGAAATGGGGAAAACATCTGATGCCGTATATCGTGTTTTATTAAATGGATATCCTCAAAAAAGCCCATCTGAATTAGGTGCAGCGACAACGGAAGAAGCGCATTATGCTACACAATTAGCAGTATGGATTGCAGCAAATGAATTAACGGAAGAAGATTTAGTTGCAAAAAATGAACGTGTACATAATCTTATGAAGCGTTTAGTAGAGGCTTCAAAGAAAGAAACTGGATCACAAGATGTATTCTTTAAAGTTAATCCTGTAGATTCACAAACTGCTACACAAAAAGGTGATTATTTAGAAACAGGATTTTATGCAGTACAAACAAATGCGGTATCTGGCTCTTATACAATTCTTCCTGAAAATGCTCCTAAAGGGCTTCGAATTATAAATGAAAATGGAGAAGAGAAAAGCATATTATCAATTAACGAAAAATTCAAAATCTTAATCCCGAAAAATACGAGTAGTGGTAATTTTAAAATGAAAGTGAAGTCTACTTTAACAAATTTACAAGCAATAGCTTTTAAAGGATCAGAAAAAGTTCAAAATACAACGGTATTGTTACAAAGAAATAGTGAGAAAATCAGTACAGATTTAGTTGTAAATTGGGAATCAGTAGGATCTTTAAAGATTATGAAATTAGGAGAAAAAAAGGAAGTATTAAAAGGAGCGGTGTTTGAAGTATCTAATGAAAACTTTAAACAAAATGTTACGACTAATGATAAGGGGATTGCAGAATTAGGGAATCTTCCAATCGGTATATATAGCGTCAAAGAAATTCAAGCGCCAGCTGGATATGTGTTAGACGGAAGTGTTAAAAAAATTGAAGTGAAAACTGGTGAAACTGCTGTATTAGAGCTGAAAAATGAAAATGTAAAAGGTGAATTAGAAATAACAAAAGTAGATGTAGCGGATGGGAATACGAAATTACCAAATGCAGAGTTTACAATCTACAACGAACAAGGGAAAGAAGTAGTAAAAGGGAGAACGGATGAAAAAGGTGTAGCGAAATTTAAACTACCATACGGAAAATACACGTATAAAGAAACGATAGCGCCAAATGGATATGTAATAAATGAAGAGACATTCGCATTTGAAATAAAAGAGAATGGAGAAATTATTAAACATATCGTCCAAGATAAGAAAGTAGAAGGCGAGTTAGAAATAACGAAAGTAGATGTAGCGGATGGAAATACGAAACTGCCGAACGCAGAATTTACAATCTACAACGAACAAGGGAAAGAAGTAGTAAAAGGGAAAACGGATGAAAAAGGTATAGCGAAATTCAAATTACCATACGGAAAGTACACGTATAAAGAAACAATAGCGCCAAATGGATATGTAATAAATGAAGAGACGTTCGCATTTGAAATAAAAGAGAATGGAGGAATTATTAAACATATCGTTCAAGATAAGAAAGTAGAAGGTGAGTTAGAAATAACGAAAGTAGATGTAGCGGATGGGAATACAAAATTACCAAATGCAGAGTTTACAATCTACAACGAACAAGGGAAAGAAGTAGTAAAAGGAAAAACGGATGAAAAAGGTATAGCGAAATTCAAACTCCCATACGGAAAGTACACGTATAAAGAAACAATAGCGCCGAATGGATATGTAATAAATGAAGAGACGTTCGCATTTGAAATAAAAGAGAATGGAGAAATTATTAAACATATTGTAAAAAATAAGAAAGAAGAAAAGGCATCGCTTCCTTCTAAGCCAAATAAGCCAACACCGAATGGAGAAGTGAAACCTTCCGCTGATGTGAAGCAGGTGCAACAACCTAATACTCATAATGAAGTGCGTTTACCAGCTACTGGCGGCGTCGGCAATGAATTTACCGCTTTATTCGTTTTAGGAATTAGTTTTATTATTGCAGGTGCTTATGTGTTAAGGATGAAAAATAGAAAAGAAATGTAGAAAAAAACGCCTTGTAATAGAGGCGTTTTTTTAGTATCTCAGCTTCATCAACAAACTCTTAATTTCTTCATCTTCCATAAAGAGATCATGGTGTTTCTGGGTAATCTTTGCAAGTGCAACGTCATGATAGAAAAATTCTGTAAAGAACTTCACGAAAGGTTGTGACATTGTTTTCATCGCTTGCCATGACTCTTGCTCTACACCAGCAAATAAAATTTCGCGGTCGTCAACGATGAGCAGTAAGTATCGCTCTAGCGCGTTAGGTTCTTCGGCTGGGATTAGAAAATGCATGTTTTCTAAGTCTGTTTCTACGTTTCCAACGATAAGGGATTCGGTTGTGACGCCTTGTTTTGCTTTTTCTTCTAATAACGGAAGATATTCTAAAAGAGTATCGTTCCAAGCTGAAATGCGAATCGATTCTTTTGCACTTTTGATAAGTTCTTTACTTTGAACGCGAATAGAAGATTGCATTTTTAAGCTCCACACACGGTCATCTGTAAATGATTTTTTCGATATAGTTGTCTCCAATTCTTTAATATTGGATTGGAATTCTGTCGTTAATTTTTCAATTGCTAGCTTGAGTGGTAATGCTGTATACATCTTTTTCTTCTCCGAAACAGAATCCATTACCATTCCTTTATCGATCAGGCGTGCTAGCACTTCATATATTTTTGCTTTTGGCACACCAGAATGCTTCACAATCGTTGTAGCATCTAATGGTTCGTTGCTTGATACGACAACTTCGTAAGCTTGGCTTTCATATTGTGAGAAACCGAATTTTTGTAACATAGTTACCTCCGAACGAATGAGATTATATTTTAAGGATAATGAACTATTTGTTTTTGCACAAGTGGTAGTCAGTTTTCTAATTGTATTAAGGTGAGAATAAATTTCAATTTTTTAATTTTATCCATTATACTTAATATAATGATTAATGCGATTACAATACAACGAGAAGGGATGCTTGGGGGAAGATGTTAAGAAGTTTACGTTTAAAAATTGCGGTAGTATTTTCGGTACTTATTTCTATGATGTTCGTAATATTAGGTACAGCTATGTATCAATTACAGAAAGAGAAGGAAGTGCGCTCCTTAGACCAGTATTCTCAAAATACGATGGATCTTGTGACAGAGCAACTTACGACATTTGTTCAAAGAACGGATGAAGATATGGGGTATTATGCGAACAGTGAGATGGTTCGTAATATGCTTCAAGACGGAGTTACTCCAGAAGAGGAAGCTTTTTTGACGAAAGAGTTTTCGGAGTATAAAAAGAATCATCCTGGCATTTTAGACTTATATATTGGTACGAAAGATAAAAAAACATTAAGTGCCAATCTTGCTGAAGGTGGACAAGTGCCAGAAGGATATGACCCAACGACAAGACCTTGGTATAAAGACTCAGAAGCTGATGTGAAAAAGGTTCACTGGGGACAACCTATGTATGAAATTGCAACAGGTAAGCTAAGTGTGGGAGTTTCTAAAGCAATTACAGCTCAAGATGGATCTGTATTAGGTGTTGTGGCGATGGATGTATCGCTCGGAACAATTCAGAAATTACTTCATAATATTCAATACAATAACGGCGGAGAAATGTTTATTATAAATGATAAAAATATGGCTCTTGTTTACCCAGAGAAAATCGGGAAAGATGTTTCGAAAGAGCCACTTGTGAAGAGTTTAAATAAAGATGTAACAAAATATGCTGTCACTACATTAAAAGGTGAAGATGTAGTTGCGTATAGTCAGTCATTTGATTTGATGAAATGGAAGATAGGAATTTTTTATCCGAAAGAAACGATTGATGGGCTATTAAATAGTATGAGAAATACAGTCATTATAATGGCATGTATTAGCCTATTCGTTGCAATCGTAGCTTCATACTTGTTCTCAAGAAGATTAGCAAGACCACTGCAACTATTAACGAATCACGTTCAAAAAGTAGCAGAAGGTGATTTAACGTTGCAAATGAAAGTGACGAGTAAGGATGAAGTTGGAGAACTGACGAACCATTTTAATCATATGGTTGAGCAAATGAATGAGATGGTAAGCAAAATTAAAAATAGTGTATCAACCGTGCAACAATCAACGAATAATCTACATTATTTAACGAATGAAACTGTAGCAGCTAGTAGAGAAGTGTCAGGTGCAATGGATGATGTAAGCGGAGGAGCATCCACTCTTGCGAATAGTGTAGATGAAGTTTCAGAGCAACTTGAGAATATGATACAGTCAGTGGAACAAATGAATAGCTCCGTTGGTGAAATAAAAGGAGTAGCTGGTAAAGCAGAAGAGGCATCTAAGCAAGGATTGAATACGATGCGAAATTTAGTTCGTACAAGAGAACAATCCTCTTCAATTGTCGTTCATACAGAGGAAGCATCTGGAAAGTTAGAGCAACGAGTTGGATCGATTCAAAATGTTGTAGAGCTTATAAAAGGTATTTCGGATCAAACAAATTTACTTGCTTTAAATGCTTCGATCGAGGCGGCACGTGCGGGTGAACAGGGTAAAGGCTTTGCTGTTGTTGCTGAAGAGGTTCGAAAATTAGCAGAACAATCAAAAGAAGCAACAGTAGAAATTGCGACGATGATTGGTGATGTTCAAGTAGAGGTAAGACGAGTTGTAGAAGTTGTAAGTAAATTGAAAGACATTGCGGATATACAAAATAATGTTACGACAGAGGCAGAGGCGGAATTCCGTACAATTATGTCAGTTGTAAATACGATTAGTACTTCAGTGGAACAAATTGTAGAAGAGGTACATAACATTGGTCATGAGCAAGGAGAAATTACAGCGGTCATGCATACGATTGCTGGTACGAGTCAAGAAAGCGCAGCTGTTTCTGAAGAAGTGAATGCTGCAACTGAATCACAAGTGAATCATCTAGAAAAGGTAGCTCATACAATGGAAAGCTTGACGGAGCATATGAGAGACTTAGAAAGGTTGGTTGAGCAATTTAAAATAGAGGAATAACAAATTAGTAAAATGATGCGTATTTCGGTAAAATAGACAATGGATATATAAGAAACGATTATTAGGAGGAAAACTACTATGGCAATTGTTGACGTATCGATTATTCCAGTAGGAACAGGTAATCCAAGTGTTAGTGAATATGTAGCAGAAGTACAAAAGGTGCTAGAGAAAAATGCAGATCGCGTGAAGTATCAATTAACACCAATGAATACAGTTATTGAAGGAGATCTTCCTGTCATTCTAGAAGTTATTCAACAAATGCATGAAGTTCCATATACGAAAGGTGCACAGCGCGTTGCAACAACAATTCGTATCGATGATCGTCGTGATAAAGTAAGTACAATGGAGAAGAAATTAAACTCTGTTCGATCAAAATTATAAAAAAAAGCAGCGATTTTCGCTGCTTTTTTCATATAGGAGGTAGATAAGATGAGTGAAAAGTTTAACGAACAATTTGATGGGTTATTAGAAAAATACACGGAACTACTACTTGGAGAGAGCAATGAAGAGAGAAAAGAACAGGTGCAGAAGTGGGCACTGTATTCTTACATAGCGAAGACGATGCCGGCTTTAGTGAAGCATTGGAATGAGACGTATCCCGATGCGAAAGAAGAGATGGTGCAGTTAATTACTGATATTAAAAGGCTGAATGAAGAAAAGAGAAATGAGCAATAAAAAAACTTGGGGTAAATATAATCTCAAGTTTTCTGTATTAATATCCTTATATAATTTACATGGAATATAAAGGGTTTTATAGGCATGTCGAATATTTTCGACATGCCTATTTTGTACCTAGTAAACTCCATTTTTCTAAATGTCGAAAAATATTTCAGGCATATTTATAAGCGGGAATATAGGGTTTTAAATGTTTTTATAGTATTTTATAAATTATCTAAATAATTATTTGTATCCAATAATTTTAAACAATGATATAATTTTGAAGAGGGGTAAAAAACAGATAAATTAAGTCATAGGGGTGAATTACATGGAACAATTAATGCGAAATTCGTTTCTTTTCTTATCTAAAAATAAAGCGCTAACAAAACTGGCTAAAAAGTACGGTTTACGCTTTGGTGCAGGTCGCTTTGTCGCAGGGGAGACGATTGAATTAGCGACGGCAGCTATTAAACAATTGAACAAGCAAGGTCTTTGTGTAACAATCGATTATTTAGGGGAATTCGTTGATAATGAAGCGGAAGCAAATGAAATGGCTAACCAATCGATTGAAGCAATCCGTGCAATTGGAAGAGAAGGTCTTGATTCGCAGCTTTCTTTAAAGATGACTTCTATGGGATTAGATATCTCTGATGAAATCGTAATGAACAATATGCGCCGTATTTTGGAAGCTGCCAAAGAAAATGGTGTGTTTGTTACAATTGATATGGAAGACTATACACGCTGTGGGAAGACGATTGATATCTTTAAGCAGTTAAAGTCTGAATACGATAATATTGGTACTGTTATTCAAGCTTATCTGTATCGTACAGAAAAAGATATGGAAGAATTAAATGCTTATAGTCCTAATTTACGTCTTGTAAAAGGAGCTTATAAAGAACCTGAAGAGGTAGCGTTCCCGGATAAGAAAGATGTAGATGATAACTATAAAAAAATTATTAAAATGCACTTATTAAATGGAAATTATACTGCAATTGCTTCACATGACGAAGCGATTATTGAATATACGAAAAAACTTGCCGAAGAACACAACATCCCAAGAGACCAATTTGAGTTCCAGATGTTATATGGTATTCGCAATGAGCGTCAACTTGAGCTAGTAAAAGAAGGTTACAAAATGCGTGTTTATGTGCCTTATGGAAACGACTGGTATGGCTACTTCATGCGTCGTCTAGCAGAGCGTCCAGCAAACGTTGCGTTCGTATTAAAAGGTATGGTTAAAAAATAACCAAGGAGAAAACACTCCTTGGTTATTTTAATTGCTGAAATGCGTAATGTGCCATTTTCTTCGTATCAGGATATAGTTGCGTGCGAGTAGAAGATAATACAACATTAATGACGCGTTTACCGTCTTTTTCATCCACTGTTACGACCGTATATTTTCCGAGTGCTGATAGACCGCTTTTACTTCCAATTGCATATGGATCGTCATATAGTTCTTCTCGTCCATAGTTTGCGATGTTTGGAGAGCGTTCTGAAGTATGTAGAGTTGTACGCGTTGAATTCATATATTCTAAAACAACTGGGTACTTCAATGCTTCTTTCGTAATCATAGCAATGTCATATGGTGATACTTTGTTTCCTAGTGCATCAGCACCACTTGCGTTTTTGAAAGTCGCATGTTTTGTACCAAGTTCCTTCGCTCTAGCATTCATCATTTTTACAAATTCATTTTTTGATCCTGCAATATGTTCTGCGATGGATTCGGCTATTGGGTCTGCACTAATGATAAGCATAAGCTTTAATGCCTCATCTCTCTTTAACTTTTCCCCAGCACGAAGCTTAATTTTCTTACTTTGACTTTCTGTTTTAATCGCGTTTTCTGTAACTGTAATTTCTTCATCTTCTTTTACATTCTCTAGTAGGAGAAGGGTTGTCATCATTTTGGCTATACTAGCTGGATAAGAGCGTTCATCTTCACGTTTTCCATACAAAATTTCACCTGTGTCTGCATCGATTGTAATTCCGTATTGCCCAGTAATACTAGGTTGATCGGCTCTTACAGCTTGTTGTCTTTGTGCATAAGAGAAGAAAATCATCCCTGTAAAAAGTGTAGCAATCATTACAATCATAACTGTTGTTCGTTTCATTATAATTCCCTCATTTGTTACAAATAAATTGGGCAGAAAAAGCAGCCATTACCCATTATGCCACGTTCTCTGCCCAAAAATATAGCGTTATTTTTCGCCCATATTATGTTTCTTATATTGTTGATTATTACCTTGACGGCCTTTTTCTACACCGTGATTATGCGGACCTGCATTTCCAGTTACGCTTGCTGCACTAATTCCAGCCTTTGAAGGGTTCTTCTTAAGTTTTGCCATATATATTCCTCCAGTTTCGTCAGATTATAAAAAGGAAAAGTGCATTTGAATGAAGAAAATACACATGTATAGCATAGCCAAATGAAAGAAAAATACTTATTTCAGAAAATTTTATCAATAAATATATTGCGAAAATTCAAACTGTATCATATATTTATTAGTAGAGGCTCACTCATTGATTGCGACTTATGTCGAAAAATTGAATGAGCATTCATTCAAGAATAGGGGGAGAATTGGATGTTCCAAATTAAAAAGGCTGCTGTTCTAGGTTCAGGCGTAATGGGTTCAGGGATTGCGGCACACTTAGCTAATATTGGTATTCCGACATTATTGCTTGATATTGTACCACCTGCGCTTACGAAAGAAGAGGAAGCGAAGGGACTTACATTAGAACATAAAAGTGTGAGAAATCGTTTTAGTAATACAGCATTGCAAAAACTATTAAAGCAAAAACCAGCTCCTCTGACAGTGAAAGGAAATCTAGCACTGATTGAAGCAGGTAACTTAGAAGATGATCTTGAGCGTCTTGCTGATGTAGATTGGATTATTGAAGTAGTAGTTGAGAACTTAGATGTTAAAAAGACACTATTTGAAAAAGTAGATGCTGTTCGTAAACCAGGTTCTATTGTAAGCTCGAATACGTCAGGCATTTCAATTGAAAAAATGGCAGAAGGTCGTTCAGACGACTTCCAGAAACACTTCTTAGGCACACACTTTTTTAACCCACCACGATATTTAAAACTTCTAGAGGTAATACCGACGAAAGAAACTGATCCACAAGTATTAAGCTTCATGAAACTATTTGGCGAAGACGTTCTTGGAAAAGGCGTTGTTATCGCAAAAGACACACCAAACTTTATTGGAAACCGCATTGGTACGTACGGTTTATTAGTAACTCTTCAAGAGATGGTAAAACGCGGCTATAGCATTGGGGAAGTTGATTCTGTAACAGGCCCACTTATTGGTCGTCCGAAGAGTGCAACGTTCCGTACATTAGATGTTGTCGGTTTAGATACATTTGTACACGTTGCAAATAACGTATATGAAAACGTACAAGAAGAAGAGCGTGATGTATTTAAAGTACCAGCTTTCATGCATGACATGCTTGATAAAAAATGGCTTGGAAGCAAAACAGGTCAAGGCTTCTTCTTAAAACAAGGAAAAGAAATTCTAGAATTAAATCCAGAAACGATGGAGTACGAAGCTCGCAAAAAATTAAAAGCTGCATCTATCGAGTTAAGTAAACAAGAAAAAGGTTTATCGAATAAATTGAAAGCGCTTGTATATGCGAAAGACCGCGCAGGAGAGTTGTTATGGAACATCATTACACCGACTCTTTTATACTCTGCAAAACTTCATAAAGAAATTGCTGACGATATCGTTGCAATTGACCAAGCGATGAAGTGGGGCTTCGGCTGGGAGCAAGGACCGTTTGAGGTTTGGGATGCAATCGGCGTTGAAAAATCTGTTCAAAAGATGGAAGAAAACGGCGTAGTTGTTCCTACTTGGGTGAAAGAAATGTTAGAGAAAGGTTTCACTACTTTCTATAAACATGATAACGGAGATAGCTACTATTACGATAATGGCGAATATAAGCTAATCGAGCGTAATAAAAAAGCAATTTCTCTTAAGCAATTAAAAGCGAAAAATGGTGTATTAAAGAAAAATAGCGGAGCGAGCTTAATTGATTTGGGCGACGGCATCCTTTGCTTAGAGTTCCATTCGAAGAGCAATGCAATCGGTATGGATATTACGCAAATGATTAACTACGCTGTTGATGAAGTAGAAAAGAATTATAAAGGTCTTGTTATCGGTAACCAATCGAAGAACTTCTGCGTTGGTGCGAATCTAGCAATGATCTTAATGGAAGCGCAAGACGACAATTACTTTGAAATTGAGTTGGTTGTGAAAAACTTCCAAGATGCAATGACGAAAATTAAGTACTCTTCTAAGCCAGTTGTAGCAGCACCATACGGTATGACGCTTGGCGGAGGTACTGAAGTTTGCTTACCGGCTGCTAGCATTCAAGCTTCTAGTGAAACGTATATGGGCTTAGTAGAAGTTGGTGTTGGCTTAATCCCTGGCGGGGGCGGTAATAAAGAGCTATACATTAAACACTTAAATAAAATGCCAAACGGTGTAGAGTTTGATCTGCAAAAAGTTGCGAATAAAGTGTTCGAATCTGTAGCGATGGCGAAAGTTTCTACATCAGCACAAGAAGCTGTATCGAACAACTTCTTAGGCGATAAAGACGGTATTAGTGTGAATGGTGATCACTTACTATATGATGCGAAACAGAAAGCACTTGCTTTATATGAAGCTGGCTATAAAGCGCCGATCCGCAAAAAGATACCAGTTGTTGGCGAAACAGGATATGCAACTCTTGTACTTGGTGCAGAAGCGATGCATTTATCAGGTTACATTTCTGAACATGATCTTCACATTGCGAAGAAACTTGCATATGTCATTGCGGGCGGAAAAGTACCGTACGGAACAGAAGTTGATGAGCAATATTTATTAGATGTAGAGCGTGAAGCATTTATTAGCTTAGTAAGTGAGATGAAATCACAAGCAAGAATGCAGCACATGCTTGTAAAAGGAAAGCCATTACGTAACTAATAACGAGGGGAGATATCGTTCATGAGAGAAGCTGTCATTGTTGCGGGAGCAAGAACACCAATTGGAAAAGCAAAGAGGGGTTCATTAAAAACAGTTCGTCCTGACGATCTAGGGGCGTTAGTAGTAAAGGAAACGTTAAAGCGTGCGAATTATGAAGGACCAATCGATGACTTGATTTTCGGTTGTGCGATGCCAGAAGCAGAGCAAGGTTTAAATATGGCTCGTAATATCGGCGGATTAGCAGGACTTTCTTACGATGTTCCAGCTATTACAATTAACCGTTACTGTTCTTCAGGTTTACAAAGTATCGCTTACGGAGCAGAGCGCATTATGCTTGGTCACTCGGAAGCGGTATTATCAGGCGGAGCGGAATCAATGAGTTTAGTTCCAATGATGGGACACGTTGTTCGTCCAAATAGTCGCCTTGTAGAAGCGGCTCCAGAATATTATATGGGCATGGGACATACAGCAGAGCAAGTTGCTGTGAAATATGGAATTTCTCGTGAAGAGCAAGATGCATTTGCAGTAAGAAGTCATCAACGTGCTGCAAAAGCGTTAGCTGCAGGGAACTTTGCTGATGAAACAGTATCTGTAGATGTAACGTTACGTACTGTTGGATCAAATAACAAACTGCAAGAAGAAACAATCATTTTCGCACAAGACGAAGGTGTAAGAGCAGAAACGACGCTAGATATTTTAGGTAAATTACGTCCAGCATTTAACGTTCGCGGTTCTGTAACAGCTGGTAACTCTTCACAAATGAGTGACGGTGCAGCATCTGTACTATTAATGGATCGCGAAAAAGCAGTGAGCGATGGCATGAAGCCACTTGCGAAATTCCGTTCATTTGCAGTAGCTGGCGTACCACCAGAAGTAATGGGAATCGGCCCAATTGCTGCAATTCCAAAAGCGCTAAAACTAGCAGGCTTAGAGCTATCTGATATCGGTCTATTTGAACTAAATGAAGCATTCGCTTCTCAATCCATACAAGTTATTCGTGAACTTGGATTAGATGAAGAAAAAGTAAACGTAAACGGCGGTGCAATCGCACTTGGACATCCACTTGGCTGTACAGGAGCAAAACTAACACTATCTCTTATTCACGAAATGAAACGCCGCAACCAACAATTCGGTATCGTAACAATGTGTATCGGCGGCGGAATGGGAGCAGCGGGAGTATTTGAATTACTATAAAAAAAGTGGAAGTGGCTTGCTCAGAACAGGAGGGCGTTGGAAGCCCTGACGAAGAGGCGCTTTTTGCCTCACAGGAAGGGGTGAAACGACCGACTGTTCTAGCCACTGGAACTGGATTATAAAAAAAGTGGAAGTGGCTTGCTCAGAACGAGACGTCGCCAATGCACAGAATGGAAGCAACAAAGGTTTATAAAAAATAAACGGGATAGCCAGCTTCTTTCGAAATGAGAGAAGTGGCTTATGAAAATATGGAGGAGGAAATTTTCATGGAAAAAACAGTAGGGAATGCGGTTAAAGGCGGTAGCTTTTTAGTAGATGAGATTACGATTGATCAAGTGTTTACGCCAGAAGATTTTTCATCTGAGCATAAAATGATTGCAAAAACGACAGAGGACTTTATCGTAAATGAGGTTCTTCCAGAGCTTGAATATTTAGAGCAACATGAGTTTGATCGTTCAGTTCGTCTTTTAAAAGAAGCTGGGGAACTTGGTTTATTAGGCGCTGACGTACCAGAAGAGTACGGCGGAATTGGTCTTGATAAAGTAAGCTCAGCGTTAATCGCAGAGAAATTCTCTCGCGCTGGCGGTTTTGCAATTACTCACGGTGCGCACGTAGGTATCGGATCGTTACCAATCGTATTATTCGGTAACGAAGAGCAAAAGAAAAAGTATTTGCCACTACTTGCAACTGGTGAAAAATTAGCTGCATATGCATTAACAGAGCCAGGTTCAGGATCTGACGCATTAGGCGCAAAAACAACTGCACGTTTAAATGCAGAAGGTACACATTACGTATTAAACGGTGAAAAACAATGGATTACAAACTCTGCATTCGCTGACGTATTTGTTGTATATGCGAAAATAGATGGAGAGCACTTCTCAGCATTTATCGTAGAGAAAGACTACGCTGGCGTATCTACAAGCCCAGAAGAAAAGAAAATGGGTATTAAATGTTCTTCAACTCGTACGTTAATTTTAGAAGATGCGTTAGTACCGAAAGAAAACTTACTTGGTGAAATCGGTAAAGGTCATATTATCGCATTCAACATTTTAAATATCGGTCGTTATAAATTAGGTGTTGGTACAGTTGGATCTGCGAAACGTGCAGTAGAAATTTCAGCACAATATGCAAACCAACGTCAACAGTTCAAACAACCAATCGCTCGCTTCCCATTAATTCAAGAGAAACTTGCGAATATGGCAGCAAAAACATATGCAGCTGAAAGCTCTGTATATCGTACAGTAGGCTTATTCGAAAGCCGCATGAGCACATTATCTGAAGAAGAAGTAAAAGACGGTAAAGCAGTAGCAGCTTCTATCGCTGAATATGCAATCGAGTGCTCTTTAAACAAAGTATTCGGTTCTGAAGTATTAGACTATACAGTAGATGAAGGTGTTCAAATTCACGGTGGTTACGGATTTATGGCAGAATATGAGATTGAAAGAATGTACCGCGATTCTCGTATTAACCGTATTTTCGAAGGAACGAACGAAATTAACCGCCTAATCGTACCAGGTACGTTCTTACGTAAAGCGATGAAAGGTGAATTACCACTTCTTCAAAAAGCACAAAAATTACAAGAAGAGTTAATGATGATGATGCCAGAAGAAGTAGGCGATGAGCCATTAGCACTTCAAAAGTATTTAGTAACTAATGCGAAGAAAATCGGCTTAATGGTAGCTGGATTAGCGGCTCAAAAATACGGTAAAGCATTAGATAAAGAGCAAGAAATTCTTGTGAATATCGCTGACATCGTAAGCAATCTATACGCAATGGAGTCAGCTGTTCTTCGTACAGAAAAAGCAATCAAAACAACTGGTCTTGAAAAGAATAAACAAAAAGTGTTATACACTGAAGTATTTTGCCAAGAAGCATTCAACGAAATCGAAGCAGATGCGAAAGAAACACTTATCGCAGTTGAAAATGGCGACATGCTGCGCATGATGTTATCATCATTACGCAAATTAACTCGCCACACACCACTTAACGTAATTCCGAAGAAACGTGAAATCGCTGCGAAAATTTTAGAAGATGAGCGTTACACAGTTTAATATCTTTGAAGAACAGTAGTCGTATAAACGACTACTGTTCTTTTTTTTTGAAAAAAAAGAAATTTTTAGTGGCATAAAACTAATGCCATTAGTATAATAAAACTAATGGTGTTAGTTTTCGTGAAAAGGGAGATGGGAATATGAGAATGATGCATGAAAAAACGGTATATCAATTGTCATTTTTGCCAAGAGTGTTTCCTGTGAATTGTTACTTTGTGGAGGAAGAAGATGGTTTAACTTTAATTGATGCTGCTTTGCCATATAGCGTAAAAGGGATTTTACAGGCGGCTGAGAAAATAGGAAAACCAATTACGAATATTGTATTAACACATGCGCATGATGATCACATCGGTGCATTAGACGCATTAAAGGAAGTACTTCCTCATGTTCCAGTCTATATTTCTAAGCGGGACGCAAAGCTGTTAGAAGGAGATACGACGTTACAAAAGGATGAACCGAATATACCGATAAAAGGCGGTGTACCTAGAAAAGTAAAAACGGTACCTGATGTTTTATTGGAAGATGGCGACCGAGTTGGATCGCTTCTTGCGATTATGACACCCGGACATACGCCAGGCTCCATGTCATTTCTTGATGTACGAAATAAAGCTCTTATTGTCGGGGATGCATTCCAAACAAGAGGAGGTATGGCTGTTTCAGGACAAATGAAATTTTGGTTTCCGTTTCCGGCGATGGCAACGTGGAGCAAAGAAATATCATTACAAAGTGCAGAGAAGCTAAGCGAATATGAACCTTCCTTGCTTGCGGCAGGACATGGAAAAATGATAAAGGATCCAGGGGCTGTCATAGAGCTTGCTATTAAGGAAGCGAAGCGAAATATAGAAAGTAGAAAAGAGGGTTAATTGATGTCACCGAGAATCGGACTTACATTACCGAAAATTGTAGAAATAGCGGCAGAAATTGCAGATGCAAATGGAATACAAGAAGTAACGTTAGCTTCATTAGCGCAAAGGTTAGGGATACGTTCTCCCTCACTATATAATCATGTAAAAGGGTTACAAGATGTACGGAAAAATCTTGGTATTTACGGAATACAACAGCTGCATAACAAGCTAGAAGAAGCAGCCGAGGATAAACGTATGGATGAAGCAATTCATGCATTAGGAGAAGCGTATGTAGCATTCGTACGCAAACATCCTGGACTATATGAAGCAACCTTTTTAAGAGATGAAGAAGTAAGAAAAGCAGGTGACGGAATTGTAAAGCTTTGTCTTCAGGTTTTACAACAGTACGGCTTAGAAGGAGAGAATGCACTTCATGCGACACGTGGATTCAGAAGTATTTGTCATGGATTTGCGTCGATTGAACAGCAAGGCGGATTTGGTTTGCCGTTAGATCTGGATACAAGTTTACATGTATTATTGGAAACGTTTATTAAAGGATTACATGAATAAGAAGCGAGGCAAACAAAAACCTTAGAAGCATTTCTAAGGTTTTTTAGTGCATATGATTCCAAAAGAATGGTAGTCTTTTTCTCATTAAATGATATTATTTTGCAGGTTTGAAAAATGTGTATATGGCTAAGGAAAGGCAAACGAAAATAAATGCAATAGGATCTTGATAGGGACTAGGCTCAGAGCCCTTCTGGATTTCTGTAAGGAAGTTATGTGTTTTCATGTTTATTGCTCCTTTAACTAATAAGTTTTATATGATGCGAGGGTTATGGTGGATAGGAAGTCTTTTTTGAAATTTCATATAATAATTATTGCATAGCAATTCTATTCCTAAAACTATAAAATATAAAGTTTTCATAATATGTAAAATTGCATATTATTCTTTTTGTAAAATTTGTTATATTATCTTTATATTTAAATTAAAGGATTTTATTGAGATAAATGAGAATAACTGGAGGGATACTGTGAGTAAAACAGTGTTAGAAGCGTATAGTGTGGAAAGAAAAATCGAGAATATAACATATAAAAATCTATTTGTAATGATAGCAATGATTATAGGGATTTCACTCCTAGGAGGATTATTTCTTGGTTTAGCCTTTGGGATTTATGGAGAAGAAGCATTAAGTACTAAATTAGAAGGATATTATTTACTCTTATTCGATGCAGCTGTTGTTGCTATCGTTTTATTAGCTTATAAACCGGTTTTTCATTTTATTAAATCTATTTGGGATATATCCGTTTTGAAGAGTGGGAAGACATATTTATATCTATTCATTGGTTTTATTTTCATTGCGTTATCACAATATTTAATGTTACATGTGTTTAGTTTTGAAAGTGCAGCAGAACAAAAGGAACAATTAGGAGGTTTAGGACTTCAAAATAGCATACAAAGTATTATATATGTGTTAAGTATTGCTATCATTACGCCGGTTAAAGAAGAAATTCTATTTCGAGGTATTTTATATCGATTTTTAGAAAAGAAATATAATTTTTTAGTTAGTATCATTATTTCTTCCTTCATTTTTGGAATTCTTCATGGAGGTCTTCTCATTACGGCAACGATTATGGGAATGGTATTTGCAATGTTATACCAAAAGACGCAATCTATTATACCTAGTATTATTTTACACATTGTATGGAACTTACTTGTGAGTTTAAGTATGATCGTATCTCTATAAAAATGAATACATAACCAGTATAAAAGATGAATGGCTTAGCTATTCATCTTTTATTTTGTATGCACGTGAAAAAGTTAATTCATGTATACAATCAAAAAATAGCTAAATACTAACAGTGAATGAATAAAGAAAGGTAGGAGTATTCTATGCAAAACTTAACAGAGCTTGAAGTAGAAAACTTACGTCATTTAATTGGTGGACACGCAACAATTATTAACAAGTTGGAGCAGTATGCACAGACGTGTACAGATCCACAACTGAAACAAATGCTACAAAAGGATGCGCAAGATGCACGAAATACGAAACAGCAATTAATGACTTTCCTAGGATAGGAGGAAACGGAAAATGAATGAAAAAGATATGGTAAATGATTATTTAGCAGGATTAAATGCAAGTTTAACAAGTTATGCAAATTATATTGCTCAGTCTGATAATGAACAGTTACACCAAACGTTAATCCAAATTCGTAATCAAGATGAAATGCGCCAACGTAATATGTATGAGTACGCAAAGCAAAAGAGTTATTACAAACCGGCAGCACCTGCAAATCCGATGATTGTACAACAATTAAAAAGCCAATTAAGTGCGGAATAACAGGAAAAAGAAAACGAGCGAATTTATTCGCTCGTTTTCTTTTTGTATATGTCAATAAATACATAATAAATATTTTTCCAGTTGTAACAAATATGACGAAAATGGAATATAACAATTCACAAAAAGGACAAAAACTTTGTTCAATATTTCACAAAGTATCCATGGTTTCTATCGTGGAAATCTCTATAATTAGGGGTGTAAAGAGCAAAAGAAATAGATTATATGATCAATTAGGAGAGATTGCTATGAAAAGACATACAAGAAAAATTGCAATTATCGGTACTGGATTAGTTGGATCAAGTTGTGCATATTCCATTGTTAATCAAGGCATTTGTGAAGAGCTATTATTAATTGATATAAATCATGAACGTGCAGTTGGGGAAGCAATGGATTTATCACATTGCATTAACTTTACAAATACAAGAACAAAAGTATATGCAGGAAGCTATGAAGACTGCAAAGATATGGACATCGTTATTATTACAGCAGGACCAGCACCAAAACCAGGGCAAAGTCGCTTAGATACTTTAGGAGCGAGTGCGAAGATTATGGAAAGTGTTGTTGGTGGCGTAATGGCAAGCGGATTTGATGGTATTTTCTTACTTGCATCGAACCCAGTTGATATTATTACATATGAAGTGTGGAAATTATCTGGATTACCTAGAAATCGTGTAATCGGTACTGGTACATCACTAGATTCTTCTCGCTTAAAAACAATTTTATCTGAAATGTTACATGTAGATCCTCGTAGTATTCACGGGTATTCATTAGGGGAACATGGTGATTCTCAAATGGTTGCTTGGTCACACGTAACTGTTGGTGGAAAACCAATTCTGCAAATCTTAGAAGAACAAAAAGAACGATTTGGTGAAATAGATTTAGATGAAATCGTTGAGAAGACTGCAAAAGCCGGATGGGAAATTTATAAACGAAAAGGTACTACTTATTACGGAATCGGAAACTCTCTAGCATATATTGCAAACTCAATCTTTAACGATGATCATCGTGTCATTGCTGTATCAGCTATTTTAGATGGTGAGTATGGTGAATATGATATTTGTACAGGAGTACCAGCTATTATTACTAGAGATGGTATAAGAGAAATTGTAGAGCTAAATTTAACAGAGGATGAAGAATCTCGATTCGCAAAATCAAACGATATTTTACGTGATTATATGAAAACAATTGGTTACTAACTTATAGGAGAAGGTGAAACAAATGAAGGAATATATAATGTCTCGTGTATTTAAAGCATCAGCTGGAATTGCACAAGGTATTTTCGTATCCCTCGGAATTGGTTTACTAATCGAAAATATAGGAAGAATTGTTGATATTCCGTTGCTTATTACAATCGGAGTTGTTGCAAAATCACTTATGGCACCAGCCATTGGTGCTGGAATTGCCTTTATGCTCGGTGCAAACGGTCTTGTAATCTTCTCGGCTATGGTAGCTGGAGCAATTGGTGCCGGATCCATTTCAATTACTGAAGCAGGTCTAATTATTAAAACAGGTGAGCCAATCGGTGCATTATTAACAGCGACTTTAGCTGTATATATTGGTAAACGTTTAAGCGGAAAAACTGCGTTAGATATGATGCTCGTTCCATTTGCGGCAATATTAGGTTCTGGTTTAGTCGGTATTTGGTTATCTCATAATATTACTCCTGTTTTAAATACAGTTGGAGCATTTATTAAAGATAGCTCAGCTGGTAGCCCGTTCATCGCTTCTATCGTTATTGCGGTCGTTTGGGGATTATTACTTATCTCTCCAGCTTCATCAGCTGCGTTAGCGATTGCACTTAGCTTAGACGGTGTTGCAGGTGGTGCTGCTCTTGCGGGCTGCGTTGCTCAGTTTATCGGATTCTCTGTTATCTCAGCGAAAGAAAACAATTTAGGCGGCATATTAGCTCAAGCACTTTGTACTCCGAAAGTACAGTTGCCGAATATCACTAAAAACCCAATGATTCTCGTCCCAACTGTCGTCGCCAGTGCTATAGTTGGTCCAGTATCAGCATTAATTTTCCAACTGGAAGCAGGAAAAGAAATTGCAGGTCTTGGATTAAGTTCTCTTATCGCACCAATTAATTTAATTTCTAGCGAAGGATGGGAAGTTGTCCCAGCGATGGTAATCACTTATATCATCATTCCAGTAGCTGTTTCTTATATACTTTACATTGCTCTTAAAAAAGCAGGCCGTATTCACTCTGGTGATATGACTGTACCGCAATCTTAAATTGAAAATCTCCTTAATAATAGATAAAAGCAGACTGTAGAAGCCACAGTCTGCTTTTTGTTATGGTTACATTTTATGATTTTGTTTTACTGGAACACGTACCGTTTCTTTTGCTAATAACAGCTGAACGCCGAAGTAAAGTATGCTTGCAAGCGTCATTCCAGAAATGGCGTCTACAAATGCGTGTTGCTTCGTAAATAGCGTTGATAAAATAATAAGCGTACCGAAGAAGGTAAGAATGTAATATTCAAAAGCATGTTGTTCTCTACGTTTAAAGGCAGCTAGCATAATGACAAATGTAGTAAGAACGTGAATGCTAGGGAAACAGTTGACCGGTTGATCGATACTATAAATATAGCGGACTAGTTCGGAAAATACGTCTGATCCAACGACTGTTGGACGTGGTACAGTTGTCTGCCAAAAATAATAAATAGAAAAACAAGCAAGTTTTCCAAGAATGACACTACTTAAAGTGACATAATATTGCTTTCGATCTGCAAAGCAGTAATAAATAAGTGCGCCGTATAAGTAAGGAAACCAAAGTAAATAAGGAATAATAAATGCTTTCACAAATGGAATCCAATCATCTACTACAGTTGTGACATCTACTGCGTGAACAGCCGATTTATTTAATACATCGTAAAGGGGACTTACGAGTACGAGTAGAAGTATATAACTTAACGGAAGAAAAGATGAAAGTTTAAATTTCTTCATAATAATCTCCTATGTTTAGTAATGTAAGTAAATTCAATTGATTATAATATAGAAACGTAATTTGGGCTATCGATTTTGCTTACATTTTCTTGAATTCACCTTACGTTTTTGTCACTTGACTGAAAAGAAGGGGAGGGTGCTAAATGAAGCGTTTATCGTATTTCTTAGTTTTTATATTGATATGCCTAGTCGGTGCTGGGTGTGCAAATGATAAAGAAGGAGAGAAATTAGAATATAACGGAAGAGCACTCGTAATTGGAGTTGTTGGAGATAAACCGAAAGATACGTTTAGGAATATAAAGTTTGAGGAAATAAAGTTAGAGGAACTGGAAAAGAAATCTAAGGAAGTGGACGGTTTTCTAATAATGAAAGATCACTTTCAAGAAGCCTCAACAGAGCAATATAAACATGTATTTTCATCACTAAAGAAACCAGTGTTTTTTATCGGTTTACAAGATAAATCATATTCCACGTTTATTACAAAAGGGATAGAGTATAACAGTGCCCGAAAAGATGTAAATGCTATGTATACGCAAGGGTTTGCAAATATCGGAAGTGGTGAAGGACAACAATGGGCAGTTGGTTTATCGAATGGTGGAAATACTGAAGAAAGTATTCATAATATGTATATCGTCGTATTTCAAACAATTGCCGATTATTTGAATAGATGATGAAGGAGCCTGTGAACGAGGCTTCTTGTTTTTTTATGCAGAAGCACATATAACAATATGATTGAGAAGCTCACGAAGGCTTTACAACGTATGCGAGATGTATTCGCTGCTGTAATGATAACGATTTATAATTTTTTATCAGCTATTGCGGATTTAATTATAAAGTTTTAATGAAGCGCATCCAGGAATCGGTTATATAGTGGTTCAAATGATTCCGTTATTTATGCGATTACTTGTTGGGATTGCTAAAGCTATTTTCTCCTACACTAGTAGAGATTTTTTATTAACAGTAATTCCTCAATATTCATGAAATATGCAAATATGCATATTGTATTTATTTGGATATTTTGTATGTTAAAATTAAATATAGGGATTTTTGTATATAAAGAACTGAAAACAGAAATATCCAATGAATTTTGAGAGGTGTTACATGTTTAAAAACAAGAAATTAATTCGATTTGGTCTAACATTACTTGTATGTTTATTTGTAATTGATTTTACAATCAGTTATTTTCAAGCATATCTTGAATCAGCGGCAGGTATTAAATGGGTAATATCAGAAACTTGGAGAACTATTTTGTTAGATGCCCCTGAAAGTATATTGGTTATTTTAGGCGCAATTGCTTTATATGATTTTACAAAAGAAACATCTCCAAAAGACGCATCAATTTAAATGCGTCTTTTTATATTTCAGTCAATAATTTGAATTTCATATTCTTAGGAGCAGTTACTTTCGCTTTATTGATGATAGGTTTAATAACTTTCTTACGGGCTCACTACTACGGTCAAAATTATTAGTCCCTTTTATCTGTAATTTGTCATTCAAAGTGTTGCCAGGTTTTGTGAATATAGGCTGAAACGGTTAAATAAACGTTTGTTTAAGATGTATGTTCGGTAGGAAGAAATTGATGCAGCTCAAGGGTGAACAAGGGAAAATAGGAATTTAATCAAACGTTTGTTTAAGGTATATGTTCGCTAGGGAGAAATTATTGCAGCTCAAGGGTGAACAAAGAAAAATAGGGAATGAATCAAACGTTTGTTTAAGATATATGTTCGGCGAGGAATTGGGAAAGAATCTAAAAAAATTATATATTTATTTTTTTCTTAACAAATGGCGGAAAAATAAGAAAAATTTGCAGGATTATTAAAAATTATCACGAAATAAGTAAAAGTTTAGCGAATAATCGTTTGAAATAATAAAACGTTTTCTATATGATAAAGGTAAAGGTTAGTAAAAAAGTAGGTGAATTTATGACAGTAACATTTTATTCATATCCAAAGTGTGGCACATGTCAAAAAGCAAAGAAATGGTTTGAGGCAAATGATGTAGCATATGAGATGATTCATATTGTTGAAAATCCACCATCAAAAGAAGATTTACGTAATTTACATGAAAAAAGTGAATTACCATTAAAAAAATTCTTTAATACAAGTGGAATGCGTTACCGTGAACTTGGTCTGAAAGATAAGTTGAAAGATGCAAGCGAAGACGAAATGTACGAGCTTTTAGCATCTGATGGCATGTTGATTAAACGTCCAATTGTAACAGATGGAACGAAGGTAACACTTGGTTTTAACGAAGAGCAGTTTGAAAGTGTGTGGAAAAAGTACCAATAAGGTATTTTTACATAATTAATACATTCACTGGAGGTACAGTCATGAGCATTCCAAATAATTTACGTTACTCTGAAGAACACGAATGGGTAAAAACTGAAGGTAATGAAGTTGTTATCGGTATTACTCACTTTGCACAAGGTGAGCTAGGCGATATCGTATTCGTTGAACTTCCTGAAGTAGGTGCAACAATCGAAGCTGACGAGCCATTCGGAAGCGTAGAATCTGTTAAAACAGTTTCTGAGTTATACGCACCTGTAAGCGGTAAAGTTGTAGCAGTAAACGAAGAATTAAGTGACCAACCAGAACTTGTTAACGAATCTCCATACGAGGGTGCATGGATGGTTAAAGTTGAACTTTCTGATGCAAGCCAAGTTGAAAAGTTATTAACTGCTGAAAAATATGCAGAAATGACAAACCAAGACTAATTATAGTCGACTAAAGGACAGCCTTTGTGCTGTCCTTTTTTTATTTTGTGTAAAATAATGAACGTAGAATCATATACTAATTATCGTGTAGGAGAACGTTTTTGGAAAAAACTTTTTCGTTTTTCATTGTCCATCTCCAGCGGCTAGATTGTTCGGTGGCTTCGCTTCTTCCTGCAAGGCAAAAAGCGCCTTTACGTCAGAAGCTCCATCCCCTCATAATCTGAACGAGCCGCTTGCGCTTTTCTTTATGATCCAGCTCCAGCGGCTAGAACAGTCGGTCATTTCACTCCTTCACTTGAGGCAAAAGGCGCCTCTAGCTCAGGAGTTCCAATGCCCTCCTGTTCTGAACGAGCCGCTTGCGCTTTTCATTGTCCAGCTCCACCTCCTGGCCCTTCATGTCTAAGAACCTTCCGCACGAGAAGACAAAAAGCGTCTTCTGTGCGAAAGAACCTTAGCCAACAGGGCTAAACAGTCGCTTCTGCTTTTCTTTTGCAAAAATAAACAGGAAACAACATGAAAATAACGAATATACTATATACTAAGTTAAAGGTTGTATAGTATATGGTGATCGGGTGATGACATATGATTTATGTAGAAAAAGTCATTATTGTAGAAGGTACATCAGATAGAAGAAAGATTGAATCTATTATTCGGGAACCGGTGGAAATTGTTTGTACAAATGGTACAATTGGTTTGTCGAAAATGGATGAGCTCGTTGATCAGTTTTTTGATAAGGAAGTGTATGTGCTAGTGGATGCTGATGATGCTGGAGAAAAGTTAAGGAAACAATTTCGAAAAGAATTTCCGCAAGCAGAGCATATTTATATTGATCGCTCGTACCGAGAAGTGGCAACTGCGCCATCTTCACACTTAGCAAATGTATTATGGGGAGCTGACATTGACGTTTATACAGAATATTTACGGTAAGGAATGATAGAAGTGATTGACTGGACAGGAGCCGAAGCTACAGCCTTAATAGAGAATGAAGAAAAAACAGTGTTATATGTATATACTCCAATGTGTGGAACATGCCAATTAGCAAAAAAGATGTTAACGGTTGTTGAGATGACAATTGAGGATCTAAAAATTGGGATGTTAGATTTAAATTATGCTCCGCATTTAGCGAAAGAGTATGGAATCGAAAGTGTACCGTGTTTACTTGTTTTTGAAAATGGGACACTCATGAAGAAGATATATGCATTTCATTCGGTTGAATATTTATATACGGAATTAAAGTAGGCGGCAAAGTTTTTGCCGCCTCGACATATTTCTTGGGAAATATGTCGAGATGCAGGGTGATTACAGTATTTGTCGAGCGAAAGTAACAGGATTGCTCTTTAGTGAAAGGGAATGGTATGTGTAATAGAAAGTGATATGAAGGATGTGATTTAGGGTGAAATTATATTCTTTGCTGCAATCATTTGTAAATTACGCTAATGGTCAATATCATTTAGAGCCGCTTTTAAGACAAGGAGAAAAAACTGTTAATTTCCGCTTTGGAGATGAAAGTTGTTCGTTACAAATTTCAAGAGATTATATAGAGCTGCTACATGAGGAAAGAGGAACAGAGCAAATTGTTTGTGTAGATGAGGAAGATATAAAACAATTGGTGAACGGCAATGTACGATTGCAAATGCTAATGAATGATGGACGTGTGCAATATTCGGGAACGTATCGAACGATGCTATTAGTTGAATCGATGTTTCATATATGTAAACCAATGTCAGTAGGTGCTTAAAATTCTGAAGTTTCATTTTTTGCGAAAATTTCTGTTGACATGGTGTATGGATATTGATACAATTCAATTCATAAAATATAGACAATTTCATAAATTACAAATCAGACGAAAATGTAATCTGATTTCTCTTATCAAGAGAGGTGGAGGGACTGTGCCCTGTGAAGCCCGGCAACCGTCAACTTATGTTGAAATGGTGCCAATTCCTGCAAAGCAAATGCTTTGAGAGATGAGAGAGAGGGATAATGTTGTTATATACGCATATAAACCTTTCTGCTTCTCTAAAGCGGAAAGGTTTTTTTGTTGTTTGAATGTGGAGGACATTCAAATAATAAAAGTAATGAGAACGGTGGACTACACGCATTAAAAATAAAAAATTGCGGAGTCGATCAAAACAAAAAGGGGTGATACACCATGATTCTATTAGAAAATGTAAAGAAAATATATAAAGCAAAAAGCGGTGATGTCACTGCTGTAGATAATGCCAATTTAAAAATAGATAAAGGTGAAATATTTGGTGTTATCGGATATAGTGGCGCTGGAAAAAGTTCTTTAATTAGATTATTCAATCAGCTAGAGAAACCAACTTCTGGCCAAATTACAATTGCAAATCGTGTCATTTCAGCAATTACAGGAAGCGAACTTCGTAAGGCAAGACAAGAAATCGGAATGATTTTTCAACACTTCAACTTACTGTGGTCACGAACTGTACGTGAAAATATCGAGTTCCCACTTGAAATTGCAGGTGTCGATAAGGCGGCGAGAAGAAAACGTGTTGACGAGTTAATTCACCTTGTTGGATTAGAAGGAAGAGGAGACGCGTATCCATCCCAGCTAAGCGGAGGACAAAAGCAACGGGTTGGGATTGCAAGAGCATTAGCTAACAACCCACAAGTACTTTTATGTGATGAAGCAACGTCAGCTCTTGATCCAGAAACGACAGATCAAATTTTAGATTTATTATTAGATATTAATAAGCGTCTCGGTTTAACAATTGTGCTCATTACACACGAGATGCACGTGATTCGAAAAATCTGTAATCGTGTTGCGGTAATGGAGAAAGGAAAGATTGTAGAAACTGGTCCAGTACTTAATGTATTCCGTAATCCACAGAAAGACATTACGAAACGATTTGTACAGCAGTTAACGGATTCTGAAGATACAAATGAAACGATTGAAAGTTTAATTGAAAAGTATCCAGATGGAAAAGTAATTCGTTTACAGTTTATCGGTGAGGCTGTAGAAAGACCAGTGCTTCAAAGATTAATGCAGCGCAGTGATATAGAAGTTAGCATTTTACAAGGAAATATCGCACAAACGAATAATGGTTCTTACGGTAGTTTAGTTGTTCATTTAAATGGTGAGGAAACAGCGATTCAGCAAGCAATAGAGGGAATACATCAAGATCAAGTAGAGCTGGAGGTGATTGCACATGGATAAGTTACTCACAAACGTTGATTGGAATCAAATGTTAGAAGCAACTGGTGAAACGTTATATATGACGGCAATCGCAGCTCTTGCCACATTTGTTTTAGGACTCATTTTAGGATTGTTACTCTTTATGACAGCGAAAGATAATTTATGGGAAAACAAAGCGGTTAACACGGCGATTGGAGCGTTCGTAAACATTTTCCGCTCGATACCGTTCATTATTTTAATCATTTTATTAATCCCATTCACAAAGATTCTGCTTGGAACAATTCTTGGAGCGAGTGCTGCACTTCCAGCTTTAATTATTGGAGCGGCACCGTTTTACGCGAGAATGGTTGAAATCGCCCTTCGTGAAATTGATAAAGGTGTAATTGAAGCTTCAAAAGCGATGGGAGCAAAAACAAGCACAATTATTTTGAAGGTGTTAATTCCAGAATCGTTACCAGCATTAGTATCTGGTATTACGGTTACGACAATTGCTTTAGTAGGCTATACAGCAATGGCGGGAGTTGTTGGTGCTGGTGGCCTTGGAACACTTGCTTATTTAGAAGGATTCCAACGAGGAAATAACGACGTAACAATCGTTGCGACAATTTGTGTATTACTAGTTGTATTTTTCATTCAATGGATTGGTGATCGTGTAACGATTCGAATAGATAAACGATAATAAAAAACGGGAGGATGTTTCAAATGAAAAAATTATTACTTACAGCACTTATTTCAACTTCTATTTTTGGGTTAGCTGCTTGTGGTGGGAAAGATAAAGATGAAAAGAAACTTGTTGTTGGGGCTTCTAACGTACCGCACGCTGAAATTTTAGAAAAGGCAAAACCGTTACTTGAGAAAAAAGGAATTGAGTTAGAAATTAAAAAATTCCAAGACTACGTATTACCAAATAAATCGTTAGCGGATAAGGAATTAGATGCAAACTACTTCCAGCACATTCCGTATTTAGAAAAAGAAATCAAAGATAAAAAATATGACTTTGAAGTAGCAGGGAAAATTCATTTAGAACCAATTGGTGTGTACTCTCAAAAGTATAAGAGCTTAAAAGAACTTCCAGACGGAGCGACAATTATTATGAGTAATTCAGTTGCTGACCATGGACGTGGTTTAGCAATTTTACAAAAAGAAGGCATTTTAAAAATTAAAGACGGATTAGATCCAGTTAAAGCGACTACAAAAGATATTGCGGATAATCCGAAGCATCTAAAATTCAAAACGGATATCGAGCCTGGTTTATTGCCACAAGTGTATAACAATAAAGAGGGCGACGCTGTTCTAATTAACTCAAACTATGCAATTGATGCGAAGTTAAATCCAGAAAAAGATGCAATTGCAATTGAAAGTAATGATTCACCGTACGCAAACGTAGTAGCTGTTCGTAAAGGCGATAAAGATAAGAAAGAAATTAAAGCTCTTGTAGAAGTATTGCACTCTAAAGAGATTGAAGACTTCATTAATAAAGAATATAAAGGGGCAGTTGTTCCTGTAAAAGAATAATTGCTGCGGAAGGGCTGGTGTATGCCAGCCCTTTTTATAACTACATAATTATACGGGAGAAGGGGACATCATATGAAAAAGATTCTATTGTCAGTTGTTACAGCGCTGTCTGTATTTACATTAGCTGCTTGCGGAGGGAAAGAGGAGAATAAGCTTGTTGTGGGAGCTTCTAACGTGCCGCACGCTGTTATTTTAGAAAAGGCTCAGCCGATATTAGAGAAAAAGGGTATTAAATTAGAAATTAAAAAATTCCAAGATTATGTGTTGCCGAATAAAGCGCTAGCGGATAAGGAAATTGATGCGAACTACTTCCAGCACATTCCTTACTTAGATAAAGAAATTCAAGAAAAAGGATATAAAATTGTAAACGCAGGAAAAATCCATTTAGAGCCAATGGGCATTTATTCTAAGAAATACAAAAGCTTAAAAGACTTGCCAGATGGCGGGACAGTTATTATGAGTAATAACGTAGCGGAGCGTGGCCGTATGCTAGCATTGTTACAAAAAGGCGGCGTTATTAAATTAAAAGACGGAGTAGATGTTGTTAAAGCAACAGTAAAAGATGTTGTAGAAAACCCGAAAAACTTAAAGTTTAAAACAGATGTTGAGCCTGGACTTTCACCGAAGCTATATGAAAATAATGAAGGAGATGCTTTATTTATTAATTCAAACTATGCAATTGATGCAAAATTAAATCCAACAAAGGATGCAATTGCGATTGAAGGATCAGACTCACCGTATGCAAATATTATTGCAGTTCGTAAAGGTGACGAGAAGAAAAAAGAAATTAAAGAGCTAGTAGAAGTACTGCATTCAAAAGAAATTCAAGATTTTATTAATAAAGAATATAAAGGTGCTGTACTTCCGGTAAGTGAATAAATATAAGGAAAGGACTGGGAAATTACCAGTCCTTTTTTCTTTATATAAATAAGAAGAAAGGTGTATCATAGAAAGATGTGAAGGAAATACTTATATACATTTGTGAAAAAATTGTTACTTTTTTTCGTCGTTTGCGATATCATTTTATTTGATATAAAATTAGAATGAGAATAAAATGAGAATATGAACGTTTTAGGAATTTTTAAAATGTATATATAGGATTAATGGAGGTATTGAGATGGCTGGTTCTACATTAACGGTTAAAGACTTACACGTATCAATTGACGGCAAAGAAATTTTAAAAGGTGTAAACCTTGAAGTAAAAGGTGGAGAAATCCACGCAATTATGGGACCTAACGGAACAGGTAAATCAACTTTATCTTCTGCAATTATGGGTCACCCAAAGTATGAAGTAACAGAAGGTAGCATCATCATCGACGGTGAAGATGTATTAGAAATGGAAGTAGATGAGCGCGCACAAGCAGGTCTATTCTTAGCAATGCAATATCCAAGTGAAATTAGCGGAGTAACAAACGCTGACTTCTTACGTTCTGCAATTAATGCACGTCGTGAAGAAGGCGATGAAATTTCTCTTATGAAATTTATCCGTACATTAGATAAAAACATGGAATTCCTAGAAATGGATCCAGAAATGGCACAACGTTACTTAAACGAAGGTTTCTCTGGTGGAGAGAAAAAACGTAACGAAATTCTTCAATTAATGATGATTGAGCCAAAAATCGCAATCTTAGACGAAATCGACTCAGGTCTTGATATCGATGCATTAAAAGTTGTATCTAAAGGTATTAACGAAATGCGCGGCGAAGAGTTCGGTTGCCTAATGATTACGCATTACCAACGTTTATTAAACTACATCACTCCAGACTTCGTTCACGTTATGATGAACGGTCGTATCGTTAAATCTGGTGGCCCTGAGCTTGCACAACGTCTAGAAGCTGAAGGTTATGACTGGATTAAAAAAGAATTAGGTATTGAAGACGAAACAACAGAGCAAGAAGCGTAAGAGAGGAGCATAAACATGACAATCGGTACATTACCTTTCGATCAAGAAACAATCCGTCAACGCGCAAGCGAAGTAAACGAAGCAGCTTGGTTGACTGAGTTCCGCTTACAAGCTCTTGCACAAGCAACTGAACTTCCAATGCCAACGCCTGATAAAACGAAAATTGAAAAATGGGACTTTATCGGAAAAGGCGACGCTGCTAAGCAAGAGCCTGTAAGTTCTTTAACAGAGCTTCCAGAAGCAGTGAAAAACTTAATCGATGAAAATAACAGCGTATTAGTGCAACGTACTGGTACAACTGCATTCGTTTCTTTAGCAGACGAAGCAAAAGAAAAAGGTGTTATTTTTACAGATATCGTAACAGCTGCAACTGAGCATGCTGAACTAGTACAAAAGTACTTAATGAAAGACGGCGTGAAGGTAGACGAGCATCGTCTAACTGCACTTCATGCTGCATTAATCAACGGCGGTGCATTCGTATATGTTCCGAAAAACGTTGTTCTTGAAACTCCACTTCAAGCTGTATTCTTAGTAGACGGCGAAGAAGCTAACGTATATAACCACGTATTATTCGTAGCTGATGCGAACAGTACTGCAACTTATGTAGAAAACTATGTTGCAAATGAAAATGCTAAAGGTATTGCAAATATCGTAGCAGAAGTAATCGTGGAACAAGGCGCACAAGTGAAATTCGGTGCGGTTGATCTATTAGCAAAAGACGTAACAACTTACGTTAACCGCCGCGGCACAGTAGGACGCGACGGCCGTATTGATTGGGCTCTAGGCCTTATGAATGATGGAAACACAATTTCAGAGAACGTTACAAACTTAATGGGCGACGGTTCATATGCTGATACGAAAACAGTAACAATTGGCCGTGGTAACCAAACACAAAACTTTACAACTAAAGTTGTTCACTTCGGTAAACACTCTGAAGGTTGGATTTTAAAACACGGTGTACAAAAAGATAGCGCAACATCTATCTTTAACGGAATTGGTAAGATTGAACACGGTGCATCTAAATCAAATGCACAACAATCTTCTCGCGTTCTTATGTTAGATGAAAAAGCTCGCGGTGATGCAAACCCAATTCTTTTAATCGACGAAGATGATGTAATGGCAGGTCACGCAGCTTCAGTAGGCCGCGTAGATCCAATCCAACTATACTACTTGATGAGCCGTGGTATTCCAAAACGCGAAGCAGAACGTTTAGTCATCCATGGATTCTTAGCACCTGTAGTTAATGAGCTTCCAATTGAAGGAGTAAAGGCACAGCTTGTTGAGGTAATTGAAAGGAAAGTTCGCTAATGAATATTCATGAAATACGCAAACAGTTTCCAATTCTTGATCAAAAAGTGAACGGCAAACAACTTGTTTATTTCGATAGTGCAGCAACTTCTCAAAAACCAATTCAAGTCATTGAAACGTTAGAACGTTACTATAAAGAATATAATTCTAACGTGCATCGCGGTGTTCATACGCTCGGTACGAAAGCTACCGACGCGTATGAAGGTGCACGCGAGAAAGTTCGCAAGTTTATTAACGCGAAATCAATGGAAGAGATTATTTTCACGCGCGGAACGACAACTGCATTAAATACAGTAGCGGCTAGCTATGGTCTTGAAAATGTAAAAGAAGGCGATGAAATCGTTATTTCTTACATGGAGCACCATAGTAACATCATTCCGTGGCAGCAAGTTGCGAAGAAAACTGGTGCAACGTTAAAATACCTTCCGCTTCAACCAGACGGTACAATTTCTTTAGAAGATGTTCGTCAAACAGTTACACCGAATACAAAAATCGTTTCTATTATGCAAGTATCAAACGTACTTGGAACGATTAACCCTGTAAAAGAAATCGGAGCAATCGCACACGAAAACGGTGCAATTATGGTCGTTGATGGTGCACAAAGTACACCTCATATGAAAGTAGATGTACAAGATTTAAACTGTGATTTCTACGCATTATCTGCTCATAAGATGTGTGGACCTACAGGTATCGGCGTATTATATGGTAAAAAAGAATTGCTAAACAATATGGAGCCAATTGAATTTGGCGGTGAAATGATTGATTTCGTAGATTTACAAGAATCTACTTGGAAAGAGCTTCCTTGGAAGTTTGAAGCAGGTACACCGATTATCGGTAATGCAATCGGACTTGGTGCGGCAATTGATTTCCTAGAAGAAATCGGTCTTCATAATATTGAAAAGCATGAGCATGAATTAGCGCAATACGCTTTAGAGAGACTATCAGAAGTAGATGGCGTTACAATTTATGGTCCAAAGCATCGCGCTGGTCTTGTTACATTTAATATTGAAGACGTACATCCTCACGATGTAGCGACTGTATTAGATGTAGAAGGTATTGCGGTTCGCGCAGGACACCACTGTGCACAACCGCTTATGAAGTGGCTGAAAGCTTCTTCAACAGCACGTGCGAGCTTCTATTTATATAATACAAAAGAAGAAATTGATACATTTGTTGAATCGCTAATCAAGACAAAGGAGTATTTCACAAATGTCATTTAATAATTTAGATACGTTATATCGTCAAGTTATTATGGATCATTATAAAAATCCTCGTAACCATGGCGTGTTAGAAGATAGTGTTACCGTTAACTTGAACAATCCAACTTGCGGCGATCGTATTCAACTTACGATGAAAGTAGAAGAAGGTATTGTGCAAGAGGCGAAGTTTGAAGGCGAAGGATGTTCTATCTCAATGTCTTCAGCTTCAATGATGACACAAGCAGTAAAAGGTAAGAAAATTGAAGAAGCACTTCAGCTTTCGAAAATTTTCTCTGACATGATGCTAGGAAAAGAGTACGATGACAGCATCGATTTAGGAGATATTGAAGCATTACAAGGCGTATGCAAGTTCCCGGCACGTATTAAATGTGCAACATTAGCGTGGAAAGCGTTAGAAAAGGGCTTAAACGAAGATAAGTAATGTTAAAGGTTCCTAAAAACGAGGTTATCTAAGGAGGGACACACCAACATGGCGAAGCAACTGCCAGATATCGGCGATTATAAATATGGTTTCAAAGACAAAGACGTTTCGATTTTCCGTGCTGGACGCGGTTTAACAAAAGAGATCGTTGAAGAGATTTCACGTATGAAAGAAGAACCACAGTGGATGTTAGACTTCCGTTTAAAATCACTGGATAAGTTCTACGAAATGCCAATGCCACAATGGGGCGGCGACTTAAACGACTTAGATTTCGATGAAATTACGTACTACGTAAAACCATCTGAGAAATCTGAGAAGTCTTGGGATGAAGTACCTGATGAAATTAAAGCAACATTTGATAAATTAGGTATTCCAGAAGCTGAGCAAAAATATTTAGCTGGTGTATCTGCACAGTACGAATCTGAAGTTGTATACCACAACATGAAAGAAGACCTAGAAGCTCTAGGAATCGTCTTCAAAGATACAGATAGCGCATTAAAAGAGAACGAAGATATTTTCCGTGAGCATTTCGGAAAAGTAATCCCACCAACAGACAACAAATTCTCTGCATTAAACTCTGCAGTTTGGTCTGGTGGATCATTCATCTACGTTCCAAAAGGTATTAAAGTTGATACACCACTTCAAGCGTATTTCCGTATTAACTCTGAAAATATGGGACAATTCGAGCGTACGCTTATCATCGTAGACGAAGGCGCACACGTACACTACGTAGAAGGTTGTACAGCACCTGTTTACACGACTAACTCACTTCACAGTGCGGTAGTAGAAATCATCATTAAGAAAGATGCATATTGCCGTTATACAACAATCCAAAACTGGGCGAACAACGTATACAACCTAGTTACAAAACGTGCGGTTTGTGAAGAAAACGCAACGATGGAATGGATTGACGGTAACATCGGATCTAAATTAACGATGAAATACCCAGCAGTAATCTTAAAAGGTGAAGGCGCTCGTGGTTTAACATTATCTATCGCGATTGCTGGTAAAGGCCAACACCAAGATGCTGGTGCGAAAATGATTCACTTAGCACCAAACACGTCTTCAACAATCGTTTCTAAATCGATTGCGAAGCATGGTGGTAAAGTAACTTACCGTGGTATCGTACACTTCGGACCAAAAGCGAAAAACTCTCGCTCTAACATCGAGTGTGACACGCTAATCATGGATAACCAATCTACATCGGATACAATTCCTTACAACGAAATCAAAAACGATTACGTTTCACTTGAGCACGAAGCGAAAGTATCGAAAGTATCAGAAGAACAATTATTCTACCTAATGAGCCGCGGTATTTCTGAGCAAGAAGCTACAGAAATGATCGTAATGGGCTTCATCGAGCCATTCACTCGCGAACTTCCAATGGAATACGCAGTTGAAATGAACCGTCTAATCAAGTTTGAGATGGAAGGTTCTATCGGTTAATATTTAAAGTGGAAGCGGCTCGTTCAGAATGTGAGGGGGAAGAAGTGAAGCCACCGAACATTCTAGCCGCTGGAACTGGATAATATATATATGAAAAAAGCGCCCTGCTATGCAGGGCGCTTTTTTTATGTTGTGTGAGCTGGGCTTGGAGTTAGCTGAGATACCCAGGTAGGTTTCCAGCTAAATATATCAGCGATTTTTCAAATATATCGAACACAACTCGGAATATATCAGCGATTATTTCAATATATCGACGATTCGACAAGGGATATCGACTTATCAACAAATTACGACAAGAAGAACAGGCCGTATACCCCGCACCTAAATCGTATCCACTTTATCCACAGATTTAACACGGTCCCAAACATACTTCATCCCAACAAAAGAACCATACCCAATTAAAGCACCTAACATATTCAATATGATGTCATCAATATCGAAAACACCAGTAAAGGTAAGGAGTTGTAACGATTCAATTAATAAAATAAACTTAATGAAAATCTTTGATGCCATTTTTACATTATTTATTTGTTTAAATAATAAAGGTAGCAGGAATCCGAATGGAATAAATATGATGACGTTTCCTAATGTATTCATAAGTACGATGTCTAGATTATAAGAATCGAAATCAGTTAAATAGCGGATTGTACTTCTGAAAGGAACTAAGTTTACTAACCCACCGTGTATAGAATGCCAGTTACCTGTCTCAAAGAAGTGCTTCAGATTACCAAAGTAAACGGCTGGCCTCCCGAGCAATAGTTTAAATAACAAAACAAACGAATACGGTAAAAATAATCCCCAGCCAATCCACTGTACATACTTTTGCGTAGAAGATTGCATTGCTTTGTCAATTTCAGTTCCTAAAGTAGAGGCTTCTCCAAAATTTTGAATGGCTAATGTAGTAGCTTCTTCTTCGGATTTTCCTTGATCGAGAAATTCTTGTTTTAAGCTTGTGAGATGATCGTAAATTTCGAAGTATAGTTCGTCTTTATCAGATTGGGATAGGTTTGTTTTTTGAACGATACTCTTTATGTATTTTTCAATCGTCATTAATTTAAAGCTCCTTTCTGACAAGTTTTAATAAGAGCTGTAACTGAATCCCACGCTGTTAGTTTTTCTTCTAAAATTTTCTTTCCGCTCGTAGTAATGCGATAAAACTTTCGTTTCATACCCGTTTCAGATTCACCCCAGTAGGAATTGATTAAATCCTTTTGTTCCAGCCGTTTGAGTGCTGGATAGAGTGTACCTTGGCTCATCGTGTATAGATCATTGCTGTTTTCTTTTAGCTTTTGAATAATTTCATATCCGTACGTATCGTGCTGTTTAATGATGGAGAGAAGTAAAATATCAATACTTCCTTTTAATATCTCTTTATCCATTTTATGGTTCACCGCCTTATAATGAGATTGTAACACGACATATGTCGTGTTACAAGGTATGTTTTTAGGGTTATACCCCAGCTAGTATAAATTGAAATATATCAGCGATTTTTCAAATATATCAATCACAACTCGGAATATATCGGCGATTATTTCAATATATCGACGATTCGACAAGGGATATCGACTTATCAACAAATTACGACAAAAGAAATTCTTCATATACCCTGCAACATTTTATATGGAAGGGGACCGACTGGAAGTAAGGCAAAGATACTGACAAATCCACTGGTGAATCCAATTGAAAAACGACCTACGAATCCCCTGTTAAACTTTCTGACAAATCCCTGCTCTACTAACGAATCCAACAACTAAAAAAAGAAAGTTTCTCATATGAAAAGGGCAATCTTTTGCTTTTTCTCACAATGCGAGTACAATGTAAAATAGCAAGAAAAGACGAAAAGTATTTACAGGATTATTGCGTACGTGTAGCGTAAATGGCAGTAAGGAACTGAGAGGAGGTTTTTTCTCTGAATATAGATAAAGAAACAATCATCCACCTTTATCATACAAACGATATACATAGTCATTTTGAAAATTGGCCGCAAATTTCTCGGTTTGTACAAGGGGAGAAAAAGCGCAGACAGGGAGCAGGAGAGACCGTTTTGACGGTTGATATCGGCGATCATGTGGATCGTTTTCATAGTATTTCGGAAGCGACGAATGGACTTGGCAATACGAAGCTTTTAAATGAGGCGTTATATGATTATGTAACGATCGGAAATAATGAAGGAATTACGTTAGCGAAGGAGCATTTGAATCGTCTATATGATGATGCTGGATTTGAGGTGCTTGTCGCGAATTTATTTGAAAAAGAAGGTGTACGTCCAGATTGGGCAAAGCCTTATAAATTACATACAACGACAGATGGGATTACGATTGCCTTTATCGGATTAACGGTTGCGTATCCAGAGTTTTATCAAATGTTAGATTGGCATATTGAAGATCCAATTAAGCATTTAGAGTCTATTTTAGAAGAAGTGCGAGATGAGGCTCATATTACGGTTGTCTTGTCTCACCTTGGAAAAAGTATGGATGAGTATATGGCAGAGCACTATGATATAGATGTGATTTTAGGGGCACATACGCATCATTTATTTGAGCGTGGCGTTCTTATGAATAATACTTTACTTTGCTGTTGTGAAAAGTGGGGACGTTACGTTGGGCACGTTCAGCTTACTGTGGATAAAGAGACGAAGAAGCTGTTGAAAAAGGACGGTAGAGCGATTAAGACAGAACGTTTAGGTGCTTATAGTAAACCGTTATCCACAATTGAAATGCTGCAGGAAGAAAGTAAACATATTATGGAAGAGCCTGTCGTTCATTTAAAGGAATCATTACCAGTTGATTGGTTTCATGAGACGTCATTTTCTCACATGTTAGCAAATGCGCTGAAAACGTGGTGCGGTGCGGAGATTGGCATGGTGAACGCTGGTGTACTTCTTGAAGGATTAGAAGAAGGTGTTGTAACGCGTGGAGATATTCACAGAATTTGTCCACATCCAATTAATCCATGTTTATTAAAAGTGCCCGGGAAAACGTTAAGGGAAGTGATTTTGAAAGCACGTCGCCCGAATATGGAGAACCTTGAGGTGAAAGGATTTGGATTTCGCGGAAAAGTGATGGGGAAAATGATTTACGCTGGTGTAGAAGTCATTCCAGACACGATTCCTGGGAATAAAATTTTACTCGAGGATGTATTAATTAACGGGGAATCGCTGGAATTAGATCGTATATATACGGTAGGAACGATTGATATGTTCACATTTGGCTACTTATACCCAGAGCTATCCACACTTTCTGACAAACAATATTATATGCCAGAACTACTTAGAGATGTGTTAACAGACATGTTAATAACTCATACATCTTCGGTTAAACTATAGGCTAGTTAACTTGTAACACTCATTTTTCTCTTGTCATACAGATAAGAAAGAGAGGAGTGTGAACTATGGTTAATGTGGAGCCAATTATAATCGATAATTATACGTTTATTGCGGTTAGCGTCAAACTTCCAAAGACAAATTTGCTAGCTGTAATGAGCGATAAAGGATATATTATGTGCGGTGCATTAGATGTAGGTCTTTTAAATGAGAAGCTAGGGGATCGAGGTATTATTGCTGGCCGTGCGGTTGGTGTAAGAACGATTGAACAACTTCTTGAAGCGCCGCTAGAATCAGTAACGATTGAAGCTGAAGCTTTAGGTATTACGGCTGGCACAATCGGAAAAGAAGCGTTATTAAAAATGAGATAAGCATATATCGTCCCTCCTTCTTGCATAGAAATGATATAAGAAGGAGGGTTTTTTATGAGTATATTTCGTTCGAAAAATTCGCGGTTTCGAAGGGGACCTATTTCCTTTCGGCACATACTGCTTATGTCGTTTATTCTTTTTGTCATATTACTCTTGCAAGGATTATGGATTGTGAACAGCAGCATTCAGCCGACATTGATTAAATATGGAGAAGTAGAGACACATAAAATGGCGACAGCGGTTATGACGAAGGCGGTAAAAGACAGAATTAATGAAGGGTTCGATGTCGATTCATTAATGAAAGTACAAAATGATAAAAACGGGAAAGTATCCACAATTAATTTAAATACGAAGCAAGTAAATGAAATTGTAACGTCAACGACCATGTACATAGAAAAATATTTACAGCAAGTAGAACAAGGTAATCTGAAAGGGCTAGGTATTTCTGAAAAAAATGGGGCAACGATGGTAGTTCCTTTTGGTCGCGTAACGGATAATGCGCTTCTTGGGAATATAGGTCCCGACATTCCAATTGATTTCACGACGATTGGTCATGTAAATACGGATATTAAACAAAAAATTGAACCACATGGGATCAATACGACAGCAATTCAAATTATTATGGAGATGGAAGTCACGTTGCAAGTAATTATTCCATTTCATACGAAAGAAATAAAAGTGAAACAGGATGTTCCGATTGCGACGCGCATCGTTCAAGGGGAAGTGCCTACTTATTATGGAAGCGGGAGTGTTGTTGTACCTGATAAAAAGAAAACGGATAGTTAGCAGCATCAGCACATAAAAAATAACCGTAGCAATGTGCTACGGTTATCGTTTTGTATTGGCGCGTTCTTTTCGCTCCCAAAGACTTAAATGCATGTATGGATCGAAAGCCCATTCTGTATAACCATTGTCTTTATAGATGCCGAAATGTAGGTGGGGCGGGAATTTTCCAGCTGTGCCGGGAGGTCCGTAGCCGGTGCTACCAACAAATCCGATTACTTTTCCAGGCTCCACAATTTGTCCAAGCTGTATTTCTTTTGAGAACCCGCCTAAGTGAGCGTAATAATGATAATTATTATGAAGGTCACGAATACCGATGCGCCATCCGCCAAGGCGGTTCCAGCCTTTTGTTTCAATGATGCCATAGCAAGTGGATCTTACTGGTACGCCATAGCCTGCGAATATATCGGTTCCTTCATGAACCCTTCTTCCCCCAAAACTTCTTCCAGCACCGAAAGTACTACGGTAGCTATGGTCACTGCGAATAGGTAGGGGAAAAGCATTTCCTTCTAAATTAATACGTCCATAATGTTTATAAATTTGGGCGTATTCGGTAATTAAATCAACTGTTTTTGCACGTCTATAATATTCCCAGAGCATGATTTTAATGCGTTCTTCTGACGTTCCTTGTTTCTTTAAAATTGTTGCTGCTGTATGCAAAAGATCACGGTCGTTATTTGCATTTGCAAATCCATCTTTGTCACCATCTAAACCTAACCCACCAAATAGAGAAATTGTGTGGGGGAGAGTGTCGTTACCATTAACAGGTCCAGCCCATATTTCTGGTTTGAAATAAAGGGAAATGATGGCATCTGGTTTTTTCGGAATATCTTTTCTTACGCTCCGTATATTTCTTTCGTATTGATCCATTGCAGCTAAGTAATACCACGGAATGCCTGAAGATTGCTCGGTTTCTTTATATAGTGCCATGCGCTTTTCGTATATGCTTTGCTGATTATCTTCACCGTAAGCGATGTTTTGGTGGAGAAGAAAGCAAATTGAAAGCAAAAGAGAAATTTTTCGAAGCATGAAATAGACTCCTTTCACATCATCACTCTTTTTAGTGTGGGATATACGGAGTATTTCATTATAGGGAACGATTGGAAAAAATCTTAGAATCTTCATTTGAGCAAATCGCTTTCATACGTTAGAATAGATATGTTACATTGAAAGAAGCGAACACGGTAAACTATTTCATATTGTGCGGAGTTGATAACCATGACAAAACAAACAGAATATAAGCGCAAGCCCGAATGGTTGAAAATTAAGTTAAACACGAATGAAAACTATACAGGCTTAAAGAAAATGATGCGTTCTAAGAATCTTCATACAGTTTGTGAAGAAGCAAAATGTCCGAATATTCATGAATGCTGGGCTGTAAGAAAAACAGCAACATTCATGATTTTAGGTGCAGTATGTACACGTGCTTGTCGTTTTTGTGCGGTTAAAACAGGCTTACCAACAGAGCTTGATTTACAAGAGCCAGAACGCGTAGCAGATTCTGTAGTACAAATGGGCTTAAAGCACGTTGTTATAACAGCGGTTGCACGTGATGATTTAAAAGACGGGGGAGCAGCTGTTTTTGCTGAAACAGTACGCGCTGTTCGTCGCAAAAATCCATTTACGTCAATTGAAGTATTACCATCTGATATGGGTGGAGTAGAAGAAAACTTAAAAATGTTAATGGATGCAAAACCAGATATTTTAAACCATAACATTGAAACAGTACGTCGATTATCTGACCGAGTTCGCGCTAGAGCAAAATATGAACGTTCATTAGAGTTTTTACGTCGAGCGAAAGAAATGCAGCCAGATATTCCAACTAAATCGAGCATTATGGTGGGCTTAGGTGAAACGAGAGAAGATTTAATTGAAGCAATGGATGACTTACGTGCAAACAATGTGGATATTTTAACTCTTGGACAATACTTACAACCATCTAAAAAGCATTTACCAGTTCTTAAATATTACCCACCAGCAGAATTTGCAGAGCTTAAAGAAATTGCACTTAGCAAAGGATTTAGCCACTGTGAAGCTGGCCCACTTGTGCGTTCTTCTTACCATGCGGACGAGCAAGTTCGTTCTGCAAAAGAAAACACAGCAGAAGCAAAATAATGAAAAAAGAGAGCTAATGATTAGCTCTCTTTTTGTTTATACTCTAAAACAGTATTTGAACATGTTAATAAAATCTTTTTTAATTCCTCTGTGGATAATTCAATTGTAAATTCAGGTACACCAGGTGTAATTAAAACTTTATCGTAAGTATAAATAGCGCTATCCACAATAATTGTTACATTTTGTGAATATCCGAAAGGAGCTACACATCCCGGCGTACAGCCAGTCTCTTCCCTTAATTCATCAGGTGAACAGAGCGATAAGCGTTCTCCCGTTATTTCTTTCATCTCTCCTCGGTTGAGCCGAGTTCCTTCTAACGTAAAAAACACGTAATAATTTCCGGATTTTGATTTTAAGAATAAGCTTTTACTTGGAGTGCCTTGTAAGCCAAGCCTCTCCCGCACGATCCGATCTGTCTCATAATCGAGTACTGGTTCGTGTTCAAACTTTTCATAAGAAACATTTGTTTTATGTAGTAAAGCAAGTACATCTTCGTACATATGGAGTGATACCCCTTTCTATTATTAGTACAGTTTCTTCTCGTGGCGTCAACTGAATGTGTTGGAAAGAGATATTACTTGGACGGTGCTTTCCATAATCGTTTTAGGCTACATTGTTCATCGATTGTAATTTCGTACATATCAGGATTCGTTAAAGCTTTCCATTCATGAAAGCCAATCGTATGATCAAAGTGCTTTAAAATAAGCGTAAGTAAGTTTCCATGTGTAACGAGTAGTGTTGTAGTATAGTCTAATTTTAAAACGTCTTCTATAAGCGATATAGCACGGTCCGTTGCTTGTTTTGTTGACTCTCCGCCTGAAAAGGCAATATCTATATTTGTAAAAGTAGATTCTAGTTTTTGCATCCAATTGTCCATTGGAACGTCACTTAATATGCGTTCAGCTAATCGTTCATCTTCTTGGATAGACAAATTGGCTTGGCGTGCATAGGGCCGAATAGAATCGATAGCTCGCACAAATGGACTTGAAATAATATGATCTATTTGTAGTTGGTATTCTAAGAGGAATGTAGCAAGGGTGTTTGCTTGTTTTTTTCCATCGGTCGTTAATTCGGCATCACGTTCTTGGCCAGTTGCTGAACAATGTCGTATTACAATTATTTTCTTCATAATTCATCCTCATCTTTCAAGTTGACGCTATATACTTCGACAAATGTGGAAAAAATTCCTTTTTATCCCGCTTTAATGGGCAGTAAGACCCCCACCTCAAAATTCAGCGCAAGCAAAGAATTTAGGTGGGGGATCAACTGCCCATAAAAGTCCGATTGGTGAGGGCTAATAATCAATGGGGGATGAAGAAACCCCCCACTGATTAAAGTTTCACTTTATTGGAAACGGCATATTGATCTAAATATGTGGAAAAGTAATGTGGATAATAAAAAATTGAGGTGCCATTATGAAAAAAATGATATGTATCGTATTCATGATTTGTTTTCTTACGCAAATGTCCACAACATATGCACAATCCAATCAAAAGTTAGATTATCCAAGTAATCGAAATAAGCCATTTGTGAGTGAGGATGTGTTTTACGAACAATTAGATAAGAAAATTTATAAAGAATACAACAATGCAGCATATAGTGTTCGAAAAAAGATTTTATTTAAAGAAGTGCCTGATGAAGAATTTTCTTTCCTACAAAAAACAGCCGCGGGTTGTCGGAGTAGTGTGGTGTTTCAAGATTTTTTTATTCACCCTAATCGCCAAGTTTATTTTTTCGCTTCCTTTTCTCAAACTGAAGTAGAAGAGTTTCATAAGTACATCGTTATAGATGCAGAAACGAAGAGGGAGCTGCGAGAGGGGAAAAGTTATCATCATTGTAATAATTTATATAAAAAATAACCCACCAATTTTGGTGGGTTATTTTTTACTCTGGCACACTCATTAATTTTGCTTTCATTTTACGAATAAGAATGATAGCACCAATTGTGAAGAGAAGGGTAATTCCTTCTGCAACAAAAATGTTAATTGTTTTCGTTTGATAAAGTGCCGCGAAGAAGTCTACAAATGCGTGGAATAGTATAGCGTACACAAGGAAGATATACTTCTTCTGTTTTACTGCGTATAAAACAAGCATTGTAAAGGCGATTTGCAGCACGAGAGCCATAATTCTTTCTAAGCTACCAAGGAAATATAAGTAGGCAGGTTGCTGAATTAACATGTCCTGTAGGCGGCTTAGCTCCGGCATTTTTTCGACCATTTGAGCGAAGCTACCGTTGTTAATTGAGTTTGCAAATATAAGTGCTTGGAATGCAGAGAATCCGCCAACTAAAATGGATTCAATGCCGCCGTGACCAATTCCATAAGCGAAGCCATCTTTATATTCTTGATATTTTTTTAGTAGGAAGAAGAAGGCAACGAAGCGTCCTAATTCTTCAAAAATACCAGCAGTTAGTCCGCCATAAAGTGCGAAGACAAATGGATTTTCTAAAATTGGAGCGATTGCTGGATTACCGCGTATAAATAGGTGGAATGGTGTTTCGAGAATTTGGGTAAATCCGATAAAGATAAGAACACCAACGCCGACTACTTTCCAATTTATATTGTATTTCTTACGGAAATAAACGAGTACAATAATTGGGACCAGAATCGAAACAACGAGTTGAAAGATGATGCTGGCAATTACAGTATTTGAAACCATATTTTCACCGCTTTCTAATATATGTACATATCTATTATGCATGAAATATTTTATAAAGAAAATGAATTTACTTATTGACTCTAACGTTGCGTCATACTTTATCGTATGTATTAAGGGGGAGATACACATGGCAATGAAGGTAAAAGAAGTAGCTAATTTAGTTGGAATTAGTGTGCGCACACTGCATCATTACGATGAAATCGGGTTGTTAACCCCAGACGAGACGACAGAGTCTGGATATCGTCTGTATTCCAATGAAAATTTAGAGACGTTGCAGCAAATTTTATTTTTTAAAGAATTAGGCTTCCCTTTGAAGAAAATTAAAGAAATTATCATGAGTCCATCATTTGACCGGGAAGAAGCACTACAGCTTCATAAGAAAATGCTACTTGAAAAGCGTGCAAGGTTAGATAAAGTGATTGCGACGATTGATAAAACAATTCAGCATACAAAAGGAGAGATTGAAATGACGAATAAAGAGAAATTTGAAGGATTCGATTTCAGCCATAATCCGTACGAGGAAGAAGCGCGTGAAAGATGGGGAGACGCAGCTGTAGATAAAGCAAATGAATATGCGAAAGGTATGTCAAAAGATAATCAAGAAGAGTTTAATACGATTTACAGAAATTTAGCGGCGCTTAGACACGGAGCACCAGATTCCAAAGAGGCACAAGAAGCAATTGGAGTATGGTACAATTACTTGCAAAACTTCGGTGAATATTCATTAGATGCTTTTAAGGGACTCGGTCAAATGTACGTCGCTGATGAGCGCTTTACGAAAAATATTGATAAGTTTGGCGAAGGTTTAGCGCAGTTTATGTGTGATGCGATGGCGGTTTATGCAAATCGTAAGAAATAGTAAAAAATAAAGAAGGCGGAGGTTTTCTCCACCTTCTTTATTTTTTTATCATATCATTTAAAGTTTGATCCCCCGTATTGTTCAAATGAGGATTTTTGCTCATTTCTCGTTTTAACATATCGAGGCTTTGTGTATATTCGGTATCATTTAAGCTACCTGATTGAAGGCCTTGAATTTGAGAAATCAACTTTTGGTCTGTTGATACATATGCTTTATAATAGCGAGGGACGATGGACAAGGCAGCTTTATATACTTGATCTGCTACGAGTTTTGGATCCGTTGTGTTTGCACGGTATACAACAAATACTTCATCATCGGTAACGAGCGTAGCAGCGTTTGTAACGTCAGGAAGTTTGACTGTCATGCTTGTAATCATTTCAGCGACTTTCTCACGGTTAATGGCTCCTACTTGTTTGTTGGATACTTCATGTTTTTGTTTAGATGAATAACCGACTCTCGTTAATCTTGTGTTTGTATTTTCCGTATGATACATGTCGTTTTTATTGGAAACAAGAACACGACTTCCTTCTTCACGTTCCATTTCGGCTTTATTAGATGATTGACAGCCTGCGAATAAGGAAAGAGTGAGGAGAGAGAGTATAATTTGTTTTTTCACGATGTATCACCTCCTTCTCCATAGCATGCACTAATTTTCAATTTTTTGTATTTGAAATTGTTGGTTGGTATGCTTTGTGATACGATAAAAAGAAGAATGCTTAGAGAGGAAGTTAATGATGGAGCAAAAGCAAGAGCAAGAGATGCATGCTACGGTGAGCATTAATAATGTTCAGTACGAAGTAATTAAAAACTTTCGTGATGGTTTTAGTGAAGAAGCATTTAAAGAGCGTTACGCAGAAATTTTAAATAAATATGATTACATCGTTGGGGACTGGGGTTATGAGCAACTTAGATTGCGCGGTTTCTTTGATGATAGTAATCAACGTTCGACATATGATACGAAAATTAGTACTTTATCAGAGTATTTATACGAGTACTGTAACTTCGGTTGTGCACACTTCGTATTACGAAAATTGAAGAAATAAAAAAATCCTCTTACGATTGTAAGAGGATTTTTTTACTTGCTCACAAACAAATTGAAATAGAATCGCCTTCAGAAAGTATTGCGTTTGGTTTCATTTGTTGTCCGTTCAATTGAATATCCCCATTTTTAATTTTATCCACAATGCGTGTACGGCTCCAGTCGGAAATATATGTGGATAAGGCTTTATCGATGCGGTGGGAACCGAAAACGATATCTAATACGATCGTGATTTCGGTTATGCCGCTTTCTTGATGTTGCGTAATGGAAATGGTAGTAGTTGTTTCTGGCTGATCCTGCTGCGTCATATCGACTGTTTCAACGTGATCAGTAAATGCTTTATAAATACGAAGTTTTTGATTCCACGTATGGTCTTTCGGACATTTATAAATGGCAAAGCGGTATATATTTTTTCCGTTGGCGTTATGCCTACGAATATTTGTGTCGGTAAATAGGGTAGTACGTCTGCAATTTTTACAATATTTTTCGATTGTGTTTTGCTCGTTTTCATATAAACTCCAAGAAAGTTGTACTTTCTGCATTTTCCTTCACCTCTTATAGTAGTGGTAAAGGAACGTAATACAGCTATTTGGATGTCTTGTAGTATGAAGGCATGAGAAAAAGACTAAAATAAAAGGAGGTCCCCAAAGAGGAACCTCCGTAAACATCATACTACAGATGCAATACGTTCCTTTGTAATGGGAATGGGCAGACTACTCCCTTGAAAAAGCACAGTGCTTTTTTGAGAGTAATGCTATCCAATTGCTGGTCCATTACAAAGTAGTTGTTGGCATACGTAGATAACGTCCTTTCTATCCAAATAGATTTATTCTTAATTATAACATAAAAGATTGAAAATTCAAAATCATTTCGATGAAAAAACACCAGCTAAAATAGCTGGTGCATACGATAAATTATATAAGTTCAAATAAAAATGAGCGTAGTTCTTCTGCAATTTCTTCAGTCATAGAAAATGCATGCTCTAAGTAGCCTGGTTCGTTTAAATCGTCAGGACCGATGATTGCAAATTTATTGCGCTGCATATCAAGGACAATTGTTTTACCGTAATGACGATCGGAGTATAAAAGCGCTAAATCATGACGCTCATTTTCTCCCATAAAGCTAACGAAACGAGTTCTTGTAGCGACTGTATCGTCGTACAGAAAGAAACGTTCTTCCATACACATGGCTCCTTTATTAAATATCTAAGTTTAAGTGTGGTTTATGATCTAAATGGTGATGCGTTTTAATGAATCGTACTGTTCTTGTTTTGTAGCGCATAACGATAGAATATGTTTCAGCTAAATCTCCGCCAAGGAATTTCACACCGTCTAATAACTCACCAGCAGATACGCCAGTTGCTGAGAAGATTGCATCATCACCAGATACTAAGTCTTCTAGCATTAGAAGTTGACGAGGATCTTCTAGTCCCATTTCACGACAACGAGCTTCTTCTTCTTCGTTCATTGGAACTAAGCGAGCTTGCATTTCACCTTCAAGGCATTTTAGCGCTGCTGCAGAAATAACGCCTTCTGGAGCTCCGCCGATACCTACGAATAAATCAATACCAGTTCCAGGTAGTGCTGTTGCGATTGACGCACCAACATCACCGTCACCAAATAATTTTACGCGTGCACCTTTTGCACGAACACGATCAATAATATCTTGATGACGTTCACGTTCTTGAACGATAACTGTTAGATCGCGAATCTTTTTATTGTTAGCTTCCGCTACAATTTCAATTGTTTTTTCAATTGGATCATCTAAGCTAATTTTACCAGCTGCTTTTGGACCAACCGCGATTTTTTCCATGTACATATCAGGAGCATGAAGAAGGTTTCCTTTATCTGCGATTGCGATAACTGCCATTGCATTTGCAAGACCTTTTGCAACGATGTTTGTACCTTCTAATGGGTCAACGGCAATATCTACTTCTGGACCGTTACCTGTTCCTAGTTCTTCACCAATATATAACATCGGTGCTTCATCAAGTTCTCCTTCACCAATTACAACTGTACCTGCCATGTTTACTGAATCGAACATATCACGCATTGCTGTAGTTGCTGCATCATCTGCTTCATTCTTTTTTCCGCGGCCCATCCACTGTGCGGATGCTAATGCTGCTGCTTCTGTTACACGGACAATTTCTAGTGCGAGTTCACGTTCCAAGATTCCATTCCTCCAATTTCAAAAATCATACAAATATAACTATAACAAATAACGGAGAAAAGGTGAATTCGAAAAATTGTCGATTTTTTCAGAAGAAAGCGTTACAATTAAAATGTAAATGCTTTAATTTCCAGGTAGGTGACATTCATGTATTTTGTAGACAGAAAGAAAATAGAACAAATGCTAGTATGTTTAGAACGAGCAACAAGTACATTTCAAGAGAAAAAGATATATGAAACCGAGTTTGAATTTTACGCATTAGAGCGCATAGCCCATCTTATTATTGATTGTGTATTAGATGTAGGGAATGCGATGATCGATGGATTTATTATGCGCGACCCAGGAAGCTATGAAGATATTATTGATATTTTAATGGACGAGCGAGTGATAAGTGCAGAAGATGGACAAGGAATGAAAGAAATTATCCTTCTTCGAAAAATGCTTACGCAAGATTATATTCAAATGAATCATGATGAATTATATAAGACGATTCAAAAACATATTGCAGTGGTAGAAAAATACCCAGCAAATATTCGCAGTTATTTAGAGAAGGAATTAGGGCCTGTATCTGCATTTGTACCAGAATAATTATGCTTATAAGATCCCCAAAGAATGCCTTTTGGGGGTCTTATATTGTATGTGAGGGAGAAGGGTGAAGCATGGGGGAAGCACGTACGACGAAAGATGAAATTGTGCAGTTGTTGAAAGTAAAGGGAGAGCACACGGTAGCGGAACTAGCTGAAGTTTTAGAGATTACAGAAATGGCGATTCGAAGACATTTAAGTAATCTTGAGAAGGATGGTTTCATCTATTCCAAGATGGTAAGGCAACATGTCGGAAGACCAACTTATTTGTATGGATTAAGCGAAAAGGGAGAAGATACATTCCCGAAAGAGTATAAGCAATTTGCAATTGATATGCTAGAAGATTTAGCGCGAATGGGCGATGAAAAAATACTTCGTTACGTTTTAAAAGAAAGAACGAAGCGTATGGAAGAACAGTTACAAAAGCGTGTGAGTAACCAAAAGAATTTAGCATATAAAGTGCAAGAGATAGCAGCTATGCAAGAGAAAAATGGTTATATGGTTCAAATTAAGAGAGACGGAGAGAACTCTTTCGTAATTGAAAAACAAAACTGTCCGTTAAAGGAAATCGCTGAGAGATTCCCGCAAGTGTGTGAAGATGAAAAAGAGATGTATAATCGTTTATTTGCGAACGCAGATGTGAAAACGCTAGCAAATATGTGCGAGGGCGATTGTAGTTGTTCTTACCAAATAAAAGAGAAAAAATGAACGTTATGGGGCGCTTTAAGGTAAAGCGTTTTTTTCTTTTGGAAAAGCGGGTAATATAAGAGTAGTATGATAAGGTGAGAACGTTAGCATAGAAGGAGAGACATAATCGATGTATAAAGGTTACTTAATTGACTTAGACGGTACAATGTATCGCGGAGAAGAACAAATTGAAGAAGCGAGCGACTTCGTAAAAGCATTAGGAGAGCGCGGTATTCCGTATTTATTTGTTACAAATAACTCAACGCGTAAACCAGAACAGGTGGCAGAAAAACTTGTTCGTTTCGATATTCCAGCGAAAGCAGAGCAAGTATTCACAACGAGTATGGCAACAGCGAACTTCATTTACGAACGTAAACAAGATGCAACTGTATATATGATTGGTGAAGAAGGCTTACATGATGCACTTGTGGAAAAAGGATTTGAACTTGTGGATGAAAATCCTGATTTCGTTGTTGTTGGTTTAGATCGTGACATCACATATGAAAAATTAGCAAAAGCTTGTCTTGCTGTGCGTAACGGCGCAACGTTTATTTCTACAAATGGAGACATTGCCATTCCGACTGAGCGCGGATTATTACCAGGTAACGGTTCATTAACATCAGTTGTAGCAGTATCAACAGGTGTGGATCCAATCTTTATCGGAAAACCAGAATCAATCATTATGGAACAAGCTTTGAAAGTGCTTGGCATAGAAAAGAATGAAGCATTAATGGTTGGGGATAACTACGATACAGATATTTTAGCAGGAATAAATGCTGGTATGCATACGCTTCTTGTCCACACTGGAGTCACAACTGTGGAGAAGTTAACAGAATATGAAGTACAACCGACGCAAGTTGTGCATAACTTGACGGAGTGGATTGAGAAGATGTAAGGAAACGCAGGTAACCGAAAGAGGTTACCTGTTTTTTTATGCATAATTGCATATGTACTATAAGTATATAAAATGTAAAATTTAAATGTAATGATGTAAGGGGGAGAATAAGAATGTACTGGATGTCATGTATTATGTTTGTTTTTACATTATGTGTTTTGTTTTTTGTTCTATGGAAAATATATACAATAAATGAAATGAAAAAAAGTGCGGGAAAACTTATTGCAACATATCCACGAGTGAAAAGACGTTGGATTGCATTACTTGGGCCAGCGTACTTCATTGGACAATGTATGTATATATATGCTCAGTACGTAAGTGGGGATATTGATACAGTTGAACAGTTTCTCATTCAGTTAGGTATTCATGCTGTAGCAAGTTGTTTTATGACTTTAATAGCCATCCATCTTATTAAAAGTGTACAAATATATGAAAAAGGTGTAGTAGACGGATTAAACTTTTATTCATACGAAGAATTAAAAGGCTATAAAACATCGACATGGGAAAATCCAAAAGAAAATATATTTTTATATCGCGGGCGCGAAAAAATGAATGACAATGTAAATTTACTTATTAGACAGGAAGATATGAATGAATTAGAAAGCATTCTTCAAAGATATATTCCGAAATTAATGATGAAATAAAAAACTCCGGTTGTTAAAGCCGGAGTTTTTTTATTAAAATGCACGATTCACAACATCTTTAACTTCTTCAAGATATTGTTTACGCACACTGTCATCCACAGAAGGAACACTCGTATAGAATGTATGCTCAATTGTTTCAATTCCTGTAAATTCAAAAATACCAACATCCGCTGTTTTCTTCATTGCGTCAAACATACCGCCTGCTGTGTATGCTTCTTTCGTATTTCCCATTGTAGATAATAATAAGCCTTGTTTACCGCTTAATAACTTTTCAATACCGTTTTCACCGTAAGCATAAGCGAAGCCGTGGCTAAATACACGGTCAACGTATCCTTTTAAAATAGCTGGAAGTCCCGCCCACCAAACTGGATAAATGAATGTAATGCTATCAGCCCAAGAGATATGCTCTTGCTCTTCTTTAATATCTTCTGGTGTGTTTCCTTGCGAAAATGAGATGAAATCGGAAGCGCCTAATACTGGATTGAAGTTTAATTTGTATAGATCACGAACACGTACTTCATGACCTTTTTCTTCTAATTCACTTTTTACCGTTTCTAAAATTGAATGGTTGAAGCTTTCTGTATTTGGGTGTGCATAAACGATTACATGTTTCATTGTTTTTCCTCCTATTTGTGGATATGTGAGTAGTTTTTATGTATTCGTGTAACTATTATGGTTACTTTTTTTACGAGAGTCAATTTTTCTGACATGAGAAATATTAGTGTGTGACAAAAAAATACAAAATAGTAGGGATTTTGCATTTTTGAATAGAATATATAGATTGGTGAATAGAGAGAGAAGGGGATATGGGGATGAATATTATTGAAATTGAAAGGTTAGAAAAATCGTTTGATATTGGGGATAGTAAAGTAAAAATATTAAAAGGCATTAATCTTCAAATTCAAAAAGGAGATTTTGTTTGTATTATGGGGGCAAGTGGTTCAGGGAAAACGACTTTATTGCAGCTATTAGGTGGATTAGATATTCCTTCGGTAGGTAGTATTCGAGTTGACGGTACAGAGATTTCAACATTAAAAGAGAAAGAGCTCGCTTTATTTAGAAGGCATAAAATCGGTTTTATTTTTCAGCAGTTTAATTTGATTCCAGTGTTTAGTGCGGAGGAAAATGTAGGATTACCGTTACTGTTAGATAATGTCTCGCAAAAGAAGGCAACGGTGACCGCAACTCGTTTATTAGAGCTTGTTGGGCTAAAGGGAAAAGAAAAACATTTACCAGCGCAGTTATCAGGCGGGCAACAGCAAAGGGTTGCGATCGCAAGAGCTTTTGCAAATGAGCCGGCAATTATGTTAGCGGATGAGCCAACAGGGGCATTAGACTCAGAAAATAGCAAAAATATCATCGCGGCACTTCGAAATGCGTGTGATGAGTTAGGACAAACAGCTGTTGTTGTAACGCACGACCCGTTCGTAGCGGCTCATGCTGATAAAGTTGTTTTCTTATTAGATGGTGAAGTGATTCATGAGCATGCTGAAAGTAAAGGGTGGAAGTTTCGAAATATCCCGCAACAAGTTACTCATATTCAAGAAATTATGAATTGCCACTTTAAAGTAGGAGGTAAAGGTGATGCGATGGGTAATTAAGTATGCGGTAAAATCAATGAAACAAAATTGGCTGCGAAATATGTTGATTGCCCTCGGTGCAGCTTTAGGTGTTATGTTAGCGACGATGTTATTACTAGGTAATCAATCAGTAGAACAAAGTGTGAAGGAACAAGTAGTAAGCCGGTATGGAGATTATAATTTACAATTTGGCTATATAAAAAATGATATGTATTTAAATAATGAAAGTTTAAAAGGAATAGATGGCTTAGAAAATGCCGAAAAAATATCAAAAGTACTTATACCATATCCTTTTCCAAATTATAAAGAGTTATCGGGAAAACCGTCCTATTGGGGTGTGGAGCAAGATTCTCCAGAAATGCATTCTTATAAAATATTAGAAGGTCGATATCCGAAAGAAGGGGCTGAAGTAGCACTGACAAAAGGGTATACAGATCGTGAAAATATACGGGTGGGAGATACGATTAAATTGCCATTCCCGCAGCATGGAGAAAAGACTGTGAAAGTCGTCGGCATTTTAAATCCACCGTTAATGGCGGCAATGGGGCATGGAGCTTATTTTCCAATCCAGTGGCTTCAAAAAGAATTAAATCTACCAAATCAATTCAATCTCATTCAAGTGAAAGTACAAGATGTAAATGTGAAAAAAGCAATTGCTTTTGATGTACATAAAAAGATTGAAAATATAAAGGTGGATCAACGTACTTATGTTGATAAGGCGTTTGAACGACTAAATGTAATGAAGCCGTTAATTTTTAGTTTAGGTGGTATTGCTTTATTTGTTGTAGCTCTTTTAATAATGGGAAGTTTCTTCTTATCTGTTAGAAGTCGATTTAAGCAGTGGGCATTATTACGTGCGCTCGGTAGTAACCCAAATCAAATTATAGTAGTCGTTTTATTAGAGGCTTTATGCATCGGAGCAATCGGATCGCTGGCAGGAGTTATTCTTGGAGCAGGTACGCAAACAATCGCTGCATCATTCATTAATAAATGGGTGAATATTGAGGGTGCAGGGAAAGCATCATTCTCAATCTCAGGTGAGATTTTACTCATTACGTTTTTACTAGGGATTGTTATGTCTATCATAGGGGCCATTATACCAGCTTTCATGGTTAGAAAGATTCCACCAGTTCAAGCACTTCGTCCTGGTCTTCCTAGTGATGAAAAAAAAGAAAAAAGATGGAGTGCTTTTAGCCTTAGCATTTTAATCATTGGTACCATTATTGGACTCACGGGTAGCGTATTAGAGCAGTATATTGGTTTTAATCCAAGTGCGATAGGAGCGCTTTTATTTGCGATCGGTTTATTATTGGCGATTCCGTTATTTATTCGTATGATAGCACCAGTGATTGCAAAACCGTTTCAAATGATATTAAGAATTGAAACTACGATTAGTAGCCGGAATGTAATTCGTTATCGAAACAAGGCAGCTGTGTCGGTTGCTATATTAGCATTTGGTTTTATGTTAGCACTTGTTGGAACGATGTATGTAAATTCTATGTATGAAGGTATGAAAAAAGGATTACAAAAACATTTACCAGCGGACTTAGTAGTAAGAATTCCGGTAGAGTCACAAGGAATAGAAACATTACCGTTTAGTTGGATGGAGAAGGTTAGAAAAATTGATGGTGTGGAATCGAGTGTTGGGAATGCTACTGACTTTACCGCAAAGCTTGTGAATTATGACTTTAAAAAAGCGAATCAAGAATGGTATGAATTTATGAAAAAAAACAATTTGAACTATGATTCAATGGAAGTTGTAGGTAACGATATTGTAGCGTACCAGAAAGTAACAAAGGCGAAAGTGATTGCAGGACAAACTTTAAATAAGCCATTACAAGATGGTGAGGGAGTCATTACGAAGGAAGTGGCTAAAAATTTAGGGCTTCAGTTGCATGATACGGTTGACGTACAAGGAAAAGGGAAAGAAAAACAAACAATTAAAGTCGTTTCGATTATTGAGCAAGGATTAAGGTTAAGGAGTTTGGATATTTTCGTAAATGAACAATGGGCTCGCGATAAGTTTCACGTACAAGGATATGAAGCCATTCAAATTATGACAAATTCTAATCAATCATTTGAAGCGATTAAGAAGCAAGTAAAAGAGATTACAAATAATAAAGAGAATGTAGAAGTTATAAATAGTTATGATTTATTGAAAGAACAAGAGCAGTTATTATCGCAAATGATGATGTTAATTCGCTTGTTAGTTGTAATTGTTTTCATTATTTCTGGTATAGGATTAATGAATGCGATTGTCGCAAGCTTGCATGAAAGACGTGCTGAAATTAGTATGATTCGTGCGGTAGGAGCTATTCCGAAGCAAATGAGACGGATCGTTTTATTAGAGGGAACTTTACTTGGAGCGATAGCTGGTTGTATTGGCATTTTTGGTGGGATTTTGTTTAGCTATATCGTATTATCAAGTTTAGAGTTAACGGTTATTATCATTCCGTATAATCAAGTTTTCATATTAGCTCTAGCTAGTGTGATACTTGGAGCAGGGGCAGCGTTGATTGCTTCCTTACAATTAAGAAAGTTTAAATTAAGTGATACTTTAAAGGAGTTATCAGCATAAAAGATTGCTATACCCCGCTCATACAAAGAACAAAGAAAACAAATAAAATGATAACAATACCAATGCCGAAGTTAAATACGAGAGTACTATCCATACTATGGAACCTCCTTATTTGAAAGTAAAAAGCACTCTAGCCAAGAGTGCTTTTTTATTTTGAATCTGCTTCAAAACTTTGAGGAAAGGATTCATGCATGTAAAGAGTTACATCATTTTATGTGTTTATATGTTGAAATGAGTAAGTCCTTGTGAGATAAAAAAAAGACACTCTTTCGAGTGTCTTTCATGATGACAAAATGTGCCAATTGCTTGAGTTTGATAAGGCGCTAATATCCGTTTTAACGCCTTTTCTTTGATCAAGAAGTGTAGCAACAGCGATTCAAATAAAATTGTACCATTTGTTTCATAGGTGTGCGTATGTAATTATGCATATTTCAATTGAAGGGAAATGAGGTGCGAAAAATGAATGAGTATATATAGAATATTTGATTAGGGGAGAGAAGGATGGATATACATAAGTTAACGGTAGCAGAAGCAAATGAGATAAATACGTGGACGTACGAAGAACCTTATAATTTATATAGTTTTTCAGGCGAGGAAGAAGTAATAGAGGAATTATTAGATGGGACGTATTATGGCTGTTGTGACGATAAGGGAGAGTTTATCGGCTATTTTTGTTTTGGGGAAAATGCACAAGTGCCAGGGGGAAGAGATGCTCATTTATATGGTGAAGAAGATGTAATTGATATCGGACTTGGCATGAAGCCAGTGTTAACAGGGAAAGGGCTGGGGAAAATGTTTTTTCAAGCTGGCATAGCGTTTGCTGTGAAAGAATATAAGCCGAAAACGTTTCGACTTAGTGTTGCGACATTTAATAGAAGAGCGATTAAACTATATAAAAAAATAGGTTTTCAACAAGGTCCTATTTTTTTGAGCCGCGGAAGGGAATTTATGCTCATGAAATACGAAAGACCGTCAGTATGAAACTGACGGTCTTTCGTATTTTATCCCGCTTTAATGGGCAGTAAGACCCCCACCTCAAAATTCAGCGAGAGCAAAGAATTTAGGTGGGGGATCAACTGCCCATAAAAGTCCGATTGGTTCGACTAATAATCAGTGGGGGATGAAGCAAACCCCCACTGATTAAAGTCTCACTTTATTCCGAGTGCTCAGCTCTATGCGCTAAGCGGCTTGAAGCAGCGGCAGCAATTCCGCCAACGATATCGTCAAGGAATGTATGCACCTTTCCAGTTGATTTATCATTTAAGTATTCTAAAATACCAGGTTTTAATTTATCGATATATCCAAAGTTCGTGAAACCGATAGAGCCGTACACGTTAACGATAGAAAGTGCGATTACTTCATCAATCCCGTATAAGCCTTCATCACGTTTTACGATATCTTGTAACGGCTCACTTAACATTCCTTTTTCAGCAAGAACATCGAGTTCGATACCTGTAATCAGTGCGTTTTGTACTTCACGTTTTGATAATACACGCTCAACGTTATAACGGCATTCTGACATCTCTAAATTTGGATGATATTTTTTTTGAAGAAAATGAACAAGCTCAGCAATATCGTCAATTGTTACACCACGTTCTTGTAATAGTTGTAATGCTCTTTCTTGTAGTTGATTTGATTCTTTCATGTTTATCACCTTTTTTTCTTTTTAGTATTTGTATACGTTTCGTTGCTTTATCATGTGCATAGGAATGAAAGGCGAGCACAAGCTCATATATATAAAGAAAAACCATAGGTGGCGACTGCGATGATTCATCATATTTATGAGCATTATCACATGCATGTTAAAGAATTAATCCCCCTTGGCCCCTATAAAAGCTTTTGGATTCGCAACAAAATTTATGTACTTGTTCCAATTGGAGAAATGGAGGAAGAAGTACTTGTAGAGATGAAAAAGCTCAGTGACTATATGAACCAGCAAGGGGATTTAACTGTAGCGACTTTCGTTCCGACTATACACGGCTACTATGTAAGTGAGATAGAAGAACAAAATTACTGTTTATTAAAAGGTATGCGTGCGTTAGAACGACATGCTACGTCATTAGGAAGTGAGCTTTCTATATTCCATAAACGAGGTGCATTCTTTCCAGAAGAAATTGAGCAATTAAGCCGCATTGGTGAATGGAAAGCGTTATGGGAAAAAAGGCTCGATCAATTAGAAAAGTTTTGGCAATCACAAGTGATGAACCACCCTACAGACGTATTCGATCAATTGTTTATTGAATCCTTCCCGTATTACTTAGGAGTTGCAGAAAATGCAATTCAATATGTTGTTGATACAGAAATGGATGATACGCCGCAATTAACTGATGCAGCAACAATTTGCCAAGAACGATTCACACCTTTATTATGGCATCAAACGAAGCGTCTCAAACTTCCTTTTGACTGGGTGTATGATCACCCAACTCGAGATATGGCAGAATTGATTCGCTATATGATGATAGAAAAAAAGAAAGACTGGGAGAAAACAATCGTTCAATTTGTTACAGATTACGAACGAAATTATTCACTATCCTCATTTGGTTGGCGCCTATTATTTGCAAGACTCTTGTTCCCGCTTCACTATTTTGAAACAGTCGAACGCTATTACCAAACTGGAAACGAAGAACAAAAAAGCATATATAGAGATCGCTTAGAAGCCATTTTACACGATGTGAACCGCTCTGAGCAATTTATGAAGCACTTTTATGGCTCACTTCGTTTACCAGTTGATAAGCTCGGGATTAGGAAATTAGATTGGCTGTCTTAAAAATATAAAAAAGAGACCAAGTGAGGTCTCTTTTTTATATACCACAATTGTATGTAATACATTATGCCCCTACCTGTTGCTCTGCACATATATTTAAAACGAATTGATGTTTTTCGAGTTTTTCATTTACTTTACCCAATAATTCTTGCTGGATTTCTTTAAATAAAAATTGATAGCTCGCATTCCATGTTGGTATAACGGATGAAAGGCCTAATAAATACTCTTTTTTCTTCTCTAGTTCTTGAATTGTTAAAAAAGTGTTCCCCATTTTTGGCATGTGTCGTCCCCCTATGTTTTTTACTTTATATGTGTGAACGATTCACTATATAGTATCAATTATCGCATTTTTTGAGAAGGATTTCCAATTTTGTTTTATGATGTTAACGGATAAGTATTATTTGAATAAAAAAGGAGACCAAATTTGGTCTCCTTTTAGAAAGTGACTTTGAACGAGCCGCTAGATAATATCCAGCTCCAGCGGCTAAAATGTTCGGTGGCTTCGCTTCTTCCGCCGAGGCAAAAAGCGCCTCTATGTCAGAAGCTCCATCCCCCTCACATTTTGAACGAGCCGCTTCCGCTTTTAATTAAAATACTTGTTCTACTTCAATAACGCCTGGTACTTCTTCAAGTAATGCGCGTTCGATACCAGCTTTTAGTGTAATTGTAGAACTTGGGCAGCTTCCGCATGCACCCATAAGGCGTAATTTTACGATACCTTCTTCAATGTCTACTAATTCAACGTCTCCGCCATCGCGAAGTAAGAATGGACGTAATTTATCTAATACTTCTAGTACTTGTTCTTGCATATGTGGGTTTTCCATTTTTATCGACTCCTTTCATCAGTTTTATTATAATCAAGATAGAGGGGAAAATCTATTTTTTCTCTTCTTGTTTTATTGTCGAAATTTTTTATCATGTTTACAACGTGTTTTTTCAGTATAGGGGTATGGAATAAGTTTGTAAAATGATGTGCTTATGTAATAAGACATCTGAATATACTGTTGAAACAAGAAGTGGGGGAGAAGAAATGGTTAATGTGCAAGTATATGGGACGAAAGTAATTTGTGCGAGCTGCGTTGGAATGCCATCTTCAACAGAAACGTTTGAGTGGTTACAAGCGGCGATTGGTCGTAAATATGAAGGACAAGAAAATAAATTTAATTTCGAGTATATTGATTTTCAAGAAGAACAAGAAGATGAAGATAAGAAAGCATTCGCAGAGCGAGTAGTGGAAGAAGATTTATTTTATCCAGTCGTTCTTGTAAATGGAGAAATTGTTGGAGAAGGAAATCCTCGTTTGAAGGATGTTTACGAAGAAATCGAGAAATATTTATAAAGCAGGAAGTCTTTGCGAATTTGCAAAGGCTTTTTTTTATTGGAGGGATAGATGTGGAGAGTGTAGTAAAGCATGCGTTACCAAAAGAAGTAGAGCAGTTGATGGAGCAATACATAGTAGGGCTAAAAGAAATTTTTTTAGATGAAAAAATAGTTGGCGTATATATTTACGGCTCCATCGCACTCGGTGCGTTTCATGCAGAAACGAGCGATGTTGATTTTATTACGGTAATAAGTGATTCTGTGAATGAAGCTGAAAAACAGAAACTGGTAGAACTTCATAAGAAACTTGGCGGTAGTACGTTAGGTAAAAGAATGGATGGTATGTATATTCCGCTTGCTAATTTAGGAAAATACAATGATGAAATGAATGAGTACGTGTATTGTGCAGATGGTAAGGCGAATATAGGACATTGGGATATTAATGCAGTCACATGGTGGACATTGAAAAATCAAGGTATTACAGTGATCGGGAAAGCAGCAGAGAATCTCCCGTTTCAAATAAGGTGGGATGATGTAGTCAATACGATGAAATACAACGTAGAACAGTACTGGAGTGGTAAGGCGAAGCAGCCATATTTATTCTTTATAGAAGAATGGGTAGAATCAGCGGTCGTTACGATGGGGCGTATTTTATATACACTAGATCATAAAACAATCGTTTCAAAAGATAGAGGATTGCAATACTTATTAGAACATCCAGCGGGGGAATGGGAGCTTTTATTAAAAGAAGTAGCGAGAATACGGCAGAACCCAAAAGAAAAGCGCATGCTCTCAAGGTGGAGAAGGGCAGATATGACGAAGAGGTATTTGCTGCACTTAATTGAGGCATGTAGAGAGAAATGGTAGGGAAGAAAAAGGACAATACAATTGTTTGTATTGTTCTTTTTTATATTTAATTTGGGATATAATGGTTAAAAAGGTTTAGTTATACTGGAGGGATATGATGGACACGGAATTAGTTACATATAAAGAAAAGAATGTACAAATGAGTATGCTCGAAGTAATCAGTATGATAGTAATTATTTTTGGGGTCATGTATGGAATTGGTTTTTTGAACTTTTTATATGACTCCTCATTATATCCATGGTATGTAGACCGCCTTATTCCGCCTTTAACATTTCTAACTATTATTTTAATATATTCACCAGCAAGAAATTACTGTTTACAGTTAGTAAAATCAATACAGTTCAATAATGTTAAACATTATTGAACGATAGTAATGGTGATGGTCGTACTGCTTATATATCTTGCGGTATTAAATGTAGTTTTACCACATGGGCTTGGTGTGGATGAACCTAATAGAGTAATAGAGCCTACTACAAGTGAAATCATTTTATATGTAGCTGTACGCACTATTTTCGTACCGATTTGGGAGGAGCTTTTATTTCGGGGAATATTTTTCACAAAATTATCTAAGCGCTTTTCTACACTTACTAGTATTGTGATAAGTGCTTTTATATTTACTTTAGGTCACCCCCTTACAGTAGGTAGTATTTTATATATTTTTGGTATAGGTGTATGTTTAGCCTATACATATAAGAAAACAAATAATTTACTCGTTCCATGGGGGATTCATGTATTAAACAATTCATTCTATTTATTATTGAATTTTCAACTGTAAAAAGACACCTTTTTGAAAAGGGAGTCTTTCCTATTTTGTAGTAAGTAGAAAGGGCTTTACACACATTGTGTAGAGGCAAGGTAATACAAAATATAAATAGTTTCATGTGAAACATTTTTATTATAAAATATGCAAAATGCTTAACTTAGTGTATTAAACCTATCATTCATAAGTATTTTAATATATTAAAAAGTAAAATAGAATAAGAAACGGATAATTGTCGGAATATATTCGATTTCCGTTCATTTTTATGAAATATATGTACTTTTTATTAGATTCCTTCTTTTTCTTTCTATAAAATACATGTATGTAGAAAGAAGAAAAGGATGATGTACGTGAAGGGCACTGTTTTACAAGAAACAATTTCTCCGCAAGAGTTGCATAAAGTTGTTCAAAAGAATACAGCTTATTATGACTTTAAGTGGGGCAAAGTAGAAAATCCAGCGCAAGGGAATACGTGGAATTGGGTGGCCTTTTTCTTCCCAACGTTTTGGTTAGCTTATCGTAAAATGTATAAGTTGTTTATTATACTTACGTTATTGGCGGTACCTAGTATCGTTGTAACTCCTTTTATAGATATTCCAGATGGAATTTATTTAACATGTAGTTTAGTTCTTCAGTTAGGAATGATGATATTTACTGGATGGCAAGGAAATCGTTTATATTATAAGCACGCTGTTCGTGTTCTACATAAGGGAGAAGGTACGCCTGATCATGAGAAAGCATATTACTTACAATCAAAAGGCAGCGCTAGTTTTGCTGGTATGATTGGTTTACAGGTCATAGTGATGATAGTATTTGGTGGAGCTATGTTTGGATTTTCCCTTTTACCAACTGAGCCGAATATTAAAAATGTCGTTCGTTCAAGTAGTGAAGGTGTTACTTTAGAGATTATGACGGATAATCCAACTTGGAAGTTTGTGAAGAAAGAGCAAGATTATGATGTAGTAGAATTTACTGGTTATGATTATACAGAGAAGAAAAACGTGAAAATTAAATTTGCTGTTTATTTTAGTGAAGACTATTTTGAATGGCAAGAAGTATATGAGAATAATAAGAAATTAAGTGAAGATGAGCTAGAAGAGTATCAATTTCACATTGAGGAAAATGGTTGGATATTCTAGTTAGAACTCATTCGTTTTGAAAAGGAGAATCTTGTGAAGGTTCTTCTTTTTTACTTGGAAACACTATACGAATTGAAATTTTGTAAAATACACTAAAAAATGAGAATTCCAGGTAGGCTTGTCAATAACGTGAGACTATGGCACTATAAAGAAATGCTGTACAAATTTTATTTATCGAGATGTAAACATCAATTTTGATTTTTACGTATAAATAATGAACGGAGGAAATGAATTTATGGCTACTTTACCAAATTGTCCAAAATGTAATTCAGAATATACGTATGAGGATGGCGTTCTTTTCGTATGTCCAGAATGTGCTCATGAGTGGGGCCAAGAAGCAGAAGCTGAAAATAATGATGGTGCAAAAGTTGTAAAAGATGCGAACGGAAACGTTCTTCAAGACGGCGATGCTGTTACTGTCATTAAAGATTTAAAAGTAAAAGGAACTTCTTCAGTTGTGAAGATTGGTACGAAAGTAAAGAGTATCCGTCTAGTTGATGGCGATCACGATATTGATTGCAAAATCGATGGTTTCGGAGCTATGAAGTTAAAATCACAATTCGTTAAGAAGGCGTAAGTAAAAAGAGGGGGCGAGTAGCCTCCTCTTTTTTATTGTCATTTTTTGTCGGTAAGTCGATATTCCTTGTCGAATCGTTGATATATTTCAAAAATCGTTGATATATTTTGAGTTACGATAGATATATTCGAAAAATCGTCGATATAATTTCACTTACCGAGAAAGGCGCATCATTTACCGAGCAAGAAGTATGATTTACTGCGCAGTATAGTCAACCTCTTTCAACTGACACCGTTTATTAAAGAACGTTTTATATCCGAGCTGCAAGAAGATAATGACAGCAAAAGCGGTACTTCCTGAAATACCAAGTATGATAGCAATTTGATATTGAATGGCTGTAAATGGTGATACACCAGCTAAGATTTGCCCGGTCATCATGCCCGGTAAGCTTATAATCCCCATTCCGACCATAGAATTGATCGTTGGTAAAATGGCAGAGTCAAAAGCGTCGCGTATGAGTGGAGCAGTTGCTTCTTTCGGTGTTGCGCCTAGCATAAGTGCCCCTTCAATTTGACTTCTTTGCGATTTCATATTGTTTAAGAACGTATTGGCACCGAGAGAAACACCAGTCATGGCATTCCCAACTAACATGCCTGTAATCGGAACGATATATTGCGGCGCATACCATGGGTCGTGCCCAATAATAACAAAAATAAATAGTAGAAGTGGCCCAATTGATCCGGCAACCATAGAAAGGGCGGCTACTCGTTTTAATTCTTTAGACATTGGGATGTTAACTCGTTTATAAATATTAAAAATTGCAAAGGTAGTAATAGAAGTAATGAGAGCAATTGTATAAAATAGGTTACTATTTTCAAATACGTATGTTAGGACGTAAGCAACGAGTACGAGCTGAATTGTCATACGGAACGTTGCGAGGGCAATTTGTTTTTCGCGAGGTATCCCTTTTAATTTCACGAGCCCGATTAAAATAAGAATGAAAATATATGCAGCGGCAAGTTGCCAAATTTGGAGTTCAATAACGCCCTTCAACTGAGAGCACTTCCTTTCTAGTTGCACCGTTTGCTTTATTAATCTCAATAATATCGTCCGCAATTTCTTCTGGAAGTTGTTGTGAGTGTGTGATGAAGATAACTGTTTTTTTCTTTTCTCTTGCTAGCGTAGTAAATTGCTTCATAACGCGTCTTTCTGTATCGCTATCTAACGCTGAAGTTGGTTCATCTAATAAATAGACAGGTGGATCCATAAGTACAATACGTGCAAAAGAAAGTCGTTGTTTTTCCCCGCCCGATAATGAATTAGCGTTGTCTTCTACATTTTTTTCTAAGCTAACAGTCGTTAATGCGCTTCGCAGGGCATCATCATTTGGAAATGGTTTTTCAGAAAGACGAAGTCCCATTAATAGATTGTCTTTAATCGTGCCATCAAAAATAGGTGGAGTTTGCCCAAGCATGACTACGTCACGTCGTAATTGAATAGGGGGATAATCAGAAATTAGTTTTCCATTATATTCAATTGTACCGGATGTTGGAGATTGTAAATCATTTAGCATGCGGAGCAATGTACTTTTTCCGCTCCCGCTTTCACCGATAATACATGTGATTTTTTCTTTTTGAATCTGTAAATAAGGAATACTTAGTATATCTTTATATGTAATGTCTTTTAATATAAACATAAATTGCTCCTTTCTGATTCTAGTTATATCGTATCAAAAAAGAGAGAGAAATAGAAAAATAAGGTTATAAAGAGCACCGTTTCTTTTTCGTTTTAATCTCTAGTAACAAGTTAAGTAAGCGATCCAATTCTTGGCTGAAAGAAATTACTTTATCATGAGTGAATCCGTACTTTTCAACAAGATAGATCAATTCTTTCTTCTTCATTTCTATTCGATCGTTTAGTTTCGTTACATTCATAAGTGAATTGTAATGCCTCCTAAAAAAGTATGTATTACATAAAAAATAAGACCGAATGAATTCGGTCTTAAAGGAAATAATAAAACAACTTATAAATAGCATACACTTTTCATCCGTAGTTTTTAATATGAAAATGAAAAATAAAACATGATTCATGTTGAGAAAAATATGTCTGATAATTATTTTTTTATGAATACAAAGAGGCTGTCTACTATGTAGACAGCCTTTAAAATATTAACCTTTATGATATTTGTACATCCAAAGAAGACCAGATTTCAATAATCTCGGTACACGCCCCATTAAGGGCTGATTTGCTAGTAAACCAAAGCCGTGCTTCTTACCAAGAGAGCCGAGAACACCTTTTAATTTAATTACAGGTAGTTCATCAGGAAGTGATTCATTATTCCAACGTTTTAATAATATTTGGACAATTTGTTCTCCTTGACCTTCAGCAAGCTGAGCAGATGGTGCATGTGGAAGTGCTGCACAATCTCCTACAACGTAAACGTGCTCGTTATTTGGAATATTGTGATATTTTGTTAAAACAACCCGTCCGCTACCATCTTGTTCAACTGGAAGGTTTCGAACAACTTCATTTGCTTGAATACCAGCCGTCCAGACGATTGCATCACATTCAAGTGGTTCATCATGGTTGTACACAATATTTGGTTCTACTTTTGTAATGTTAGAGTTTCGTATAATGTTAACTTTATGCTTTACAAACCATTCTTCTACATATCTACTTAATTTCTCTGGATATGGGAATAAAATTCTATCTTTTCGATCAAATAAATAGATTTTTAAATCAGAACGGCTTTCGCGAAGTTCACTTGCTACTTCAACGCCACTTAAGCCAGCACCAACAACAGCAACTGTTGCATTCGGTTCTAGGCTATTTAATTGTTCATATGTCTTACGTGTTTGTTCAATTGATTGTAGACTGTGTGTATATTCCTTTGCTCCAGGAACGTTATGATATTTATCTTCACAGCCAAGTCCGATAATTAAATCATCATATTGGATTGCTTCGCCGCCATCAAGATGAACAGCTTTTTCTTCGAGATCAATATTTGTTATTGTGCCGTATTGAATATTAAGGCGTGGGTGCTCAGGAAACGGTATGCGAATATGCGTTTCTGAAATTGTACCCGCTACTAATGCATAATATTCAGTTTTGAAACAATGGTATGGTACTTTGTCGATTAATGTCACTTGTACATCATCCGGAAGTTGGTTGCTTGGAAGTAGCCGTTGCAGAATTCTCATTCCACCGTAGCCGCCACCTAGTATTACGAGGTGTTTCATGATGGATTACCCCTTTTCTGTTGAAATATCCCCTAATCACACAATTTTATATTAATAAAATATTTCGACTTTACTCAATCAAATTATATCGAATTTGTGAACAAATAACAATGCATGAATGAATACTCTGTTGTACAATAAGAAGAAAAGTAAAGTAAACTGTTTTCATTTTTTAGTTACTATTTCATTATGAATAGCATGTTATATAGAATAGAGCCATCTACTTTGAAGTGAAATAGTGAAGTAACTAAATAGTTTAGAATGTATAACGAAAACAACAAGAGAAAACTTCGTTTTCTTCTTAATAGATAAAGTCAGAAAGTAATTTGTTTTGTAGTACAGGGGGGAGAATTTTGATTAAACCATTAATTGAATTTTGTGTAGGTAACCTTGCGAGTGGCTCACAAGCAGCTTTAGAGAAATTAGAAAAAGATCCGAATTTAGATGTAATGGAGTATGGCTGTTTAGGATATTGTGGTATTTGTTTTGAAGGACCATTTGCTCTTGTAAATGGTGAAGTCGTACAAGGTGCTACAGTAGAAGAACTTGTCAATAATGTATATGAGTATTTGGATGAAAATCCAATGTTTTAAGGTGTTGCAATCGGCAGCACCTTTTTCTATTAGATAAAATCTTATTTCGCAGGGGAGGCTAATATTGTATATAAATAAAAAAAGGCCCTTTTAGAAGGGCTTTTTTCTTACACAATTTGTGCAAGAATGGCTCATCGCCAAATGTTGTCAAATATGAGAAACGGGGGACATTCATATTGTGTTCTAAAAGCATGCATTTTATACTTAAAATAACAAATTATTTTTGGAGTGAATACAAATGAGCCAATTTTCTTTTACAAAAATGCATGGTCTTGGCAATAGTTATATATATGTAAATATGTTTGAAGAACAAATTCCTGAAGAAGATTTAGCTCTTGTGGCGGAAAAGGTTTCAAATATTAATACTGGTATTGGAGCAGATGGAATGATTTTAATTTGTCCATCTGACGTAGCTCCGGTGAAAATGCGCATGTTTAATAATGATGGTTCAGAAGGAAAGAGCTGCGGTAACGGTTTACGCTGCGTAGCGAAATATGCGTATGAGCATAAACTAGTAGAAGAAACAGTTTTCACAATTGAAACGTTAGCTGGTATTGTAACGGCGGAAGTAACGGTAGAAGAAGGGAAAGTTACATTAGCGAAAATCGATATGGGAGCACCGCGTTTAACACGTGCAGAAATACCGATGCTTGGTGAAGGTGAAACACCATTTATTCGTGAAAACTTCTTATACAATAATCATCGTTATGCATTTACAGCTGTTTCAATGGGGAATCCGCATGCGGTTATTTTTGTTGATGATGTAGAGCAAGCACCTCTTACAACACTTGGGCCAGTCCTGGAGACACATGAAATGTTCCCAGAGCGAGTAAATGTTGAATTCATCGAGATTTTGAATGATGCAGAGATGAACTTCCGTGTTTGGGAACGTGGATCTGGTGTAACACAAGCTTGCGGAACAGGTGCGTGTGCTGCAGTTGTAGCCTCTATTTTAAATGGGAAAATGGAACATGGTAAGGAAATTACAGTTCATTTAGCTGGCGGCGATTTAATGATTGCATGGACAGAAGAAGGCAATGTATTAATGAAAGGACCAGCAGAAGTAATTTGCCGCGGAGTGTATGAGTACAAGATAGAAGCGTAAAGATGTATAATAGAATGAGAACAGAAAGGATGGTGTATTTCATGATTGAAGTAACAGAACAAGCAGCTTTTCAAATTAAAGATATGTTAAAAGATGCTGAAGATGGAGAGAAGTACGTGCGCCTTGCTGTACATGGCGGCGGATGTAGTGGCCTTTCTTACGGCTTAGGATTTGAAGTAGAACCAAAAGAAGACGACACAGTTCTTGAGTTTTTCGGTGTTGAATTTGTTATCGATACAGAAAGTGCTCCAATTGTTAAAGGAGTAAAAATTGATTATAAACAATCTATGCTTGGCGGCGGATTTACAATCGATAATCCAAACGCAATCGCATCATGCGGATGTGGATCATCTTTCCGCACAGCATCAAATGCTGGTAAGCCAGAAGAGTGCTAAGTTTTTTCATTCCGTTAGTTTAAGCGGAAATTGACTTGATGGATTGTGGATTACAAGGTTTAGACCGCAGGAAAACAAGTATCTTTGGGGAGATAAACGACCCGAAAACGTTCAATATACGGTTGTGGAAGACGACCTTCTTAGCGATGAAATTTAATCGTTAAGGGGGTCTTTTTGTTTTGTCACTAAAAAAGAAAAAGCGTATTACAAAGATGGAGAGTGCTAGTAAAAAGTATCCGCAACTAACTTTGGAGCAGGCGTTGGATATTATTATTTCAGGAAAATGTGCGGAAGGTGGTCGAGATAGGACGCTAAAAGACTATATGAAGATGTGGGGATATTTTACCGATTGGTTGCTTGATAATTATGAGGTTGAATATTTCGATGAACTAACGGCAGAAATGTTTCGTAACTATATTAACTACATGAAATACGATAAGAAGCGTTATGAAGGGCATAAGTTTATTGATGCTGATAAGCAAGGGATTGGTTTATGCGATACGACAATCAACATTAATATTCGTACATTACGAGCATTATTTAATCATTTGTATAGAGAGGAACTAATCGAGGTCAACCCGATAGGAAAGATTAAACTATTGCGGCAGGATATCGACTTAACAAATTCATTTACCGATGAAGAAGTAAAGGGAAGACTACTGCAGCCTAACTTGCGAGACTTCGTAGGAATAAATGTTTTACTAGATTCGGGACTATGTATACAAGAACTAATGAGTTTAAGGGCAGCGGATATTTTTGTCTAGCTATGGCGAGCCATTAGGTGCAAATCACTTTAATAAGCGTCTAAAGTATTACGCAGAGAAGCGGGTATTAAAGATAAGAAAGTAACTGCACACGTCTATCGCCATACATGGGCCAAAAATATGATTCTAAATGGGTGTGATGCGTTCACGTTACAAAAGATTGGTGGCTGGTCTGATATCCGTACTATGAGGCGTTATATACAGATGGATGTTGAGGAAATGCGGAAGAGTCACGATGAGTTTTCACCTCTAACAAAATTAAGAAGAACAAGATAAATAAAAAGTCCCCAGCGCCAACTGGGAGACTCAAAACAAGCCGTTTGCTATCCAATAATTAAATACTAGACAGCCGTTAGCGTCATTCTATCGAAAAAATCGAAGGGTACAGTAGCTCGTGAGATTCAAACATCACCAAAGAGAGGTTTACTTGGGGTGCGTTGACGAAGAGATTCTAAACAATCAAGTACAAAGCAAGCGGTTAGCTAGGCAGTTACTCAAATAGGGTGACTGTCTTTTGGTATCCTAGACTTTCTAGTCTAGACATCAGATGATGGTGCATGTAAAATTTAGGATACAACTAAACATTAAGTAAAATTACTATTGAGTAACCAAGGAGATTACAAACTATGAAATTCAACAAGACAGGAAAGAAAATCGTTGCAGGATTCACTATTATTGGCTCTCTAGTAATTGGAGCAATCTCTTACCATAAAATCGCTATCGATGACGAGAAACGAGACTATAACAAACTAGTTAAGGAATACGGCGAATTAGCTGATGAGCGTAATGAATATGCTAAAATCCTTCGAAATCTACATGACAAAGGGATAATTAATGATGACTTGGAGCTTCTAAAGGAAGAAGATAAGAAAGAGGAAGCTGAACCAGTCGATGATACTAAAGAGCAGAACACAAATGAGGAGCTTTTAGATAAAAAGCAGGAGGACGATCTATCCCAAGAGTCTGAAGGAGCCGAAAAGGAAAAACTCAAAGAGGAACAGTATGCAGCACGAGAAAAGAAAGCTTATGCGAATCTCAATTCTCTAGGAAGTTCCGAAGCTCAGGAGACTTACAAAGAACTAATCAAGCCGAAGCTCGAAAGGTGGGCTTCCGAAGATATGCTCAGTGTTGCTCAGGAAGGGACAAACTTTCATGAGATAGATGATATTCATTTGCCTTGGACAGATGCAACAGAGCCGAATGGGACGAATACAAAGCACATCTACAAGAACGGCTATGACCAACTAGAGATTACATACAACCTTGACGGAATTATTACAAAGTCTGAATGGAAAACAGGAGTGAATAAATAATGATAAAAACTCCAATGTCTACACTTACAACGAGAAATCTTAATAAAACTGTTATCGCATACTCGAACGGGGAACAGGTTTTTAAAGGGTGCTTGTAAGATTTCCTATTCATGTCTTACAAAGGGAAGCAAGCTCTAAGGGTAACATCATTCTGTATTGATATGAAAGGTAGAAACTAATATGCATACACTTGAAAAATTACTAAAAGTACAATCTCAAATACGAGAGTTGCATATTGACGGTCTAATGAGTGACGACTCCTTCTCAGAGATGTCATCCTACATCGAGATGTTAATTGACGAAGAGAAGGAGTCTGTACATTAATCTAAGATAAAAACTTTGTGAAGAAGACTCGAAAGACTTTACTCTTTGTTGTTAGGAGAATTAGTCTTTGGAGTCGTCTTTTTAGATTTTAATGAATTTAATTTATCCTCTCGTTCCATTCTTTGTTCCGCTCTCCTTACAATTCGTATAAACTCTTTAGCAAACAATTCAAGGTTTAACTCTCCAATAGTTTCCACTTTCACTAGTAAATCACTCCTTTAAGTTTATACGGATGATTTTATCATTTTGAGAGGAGAGTGGATTTGAGAAAGTTCAGTGATGGTTTACTAAGATTATACTTGTGTGTGGTGGGAGGTTTGGGTAGAATGTAATCAACGAGATACATCGCTAAGAGTATACGATGTACACAACCTTATTGAACGGAAACAATCGTGGTAAGTCGGCTTGAATGCTGATATTACTGCGTTTTAGTCTAATGCAAACTGACCGTATAATTCACAATCGACAATCCAAACGCAATCGCATCATGCGGATGTGGATCATCTTTCCGCACAGCATCGAATGCTGGTAAGCCAGAAGAGTGCTAAGGTTTTAGCCGAAATAGAAAAAGACCTTTTTAGCGATGGAATAAAATCGTTAGGGAGGTCTTTTCTTTTGCCATAAAAGTCCAATTGGTAAGGGCTGATTAAAGTTTTACTTTATCTTTGCATAGATGCAAGTATCAGTTAGTTGTTTGCCGTCAGCTGAAAGATCTTCATTACGTAATATCCCTTCAAGCTCAAAACCTAATTTTTTAGGAATCGCACGACTTTTCGTGTTATTACGTTCACATCGTATTTCAATCCTTCTAAATTTGAATAACTGAAACCCAAGGTTTATTAACGTATTTACTACTTCTGTCATATATCCATTGCCACTAAATCGCGTGTTAATCCAGTATCCAATTTCACATTTAGAAACCTTCCAATCAATTCCGTGAAGGCTAGCGGTTCCAATAAAATTATTTGTCTCCTTATGGTAGATAAGATAGCGAAAGCTTTCTCTTTTCAAAAAATCTATATGCGCATTTCTCAGGAGAATTTCCGTTTCTTCAACAGTAGGAATGGACTGGAATAAAGACAACCATTGCTTTAATTCACTAATGGAATCTTTAATAGCTTCATGTACTACATTCCCTTCACCTGCTTGAAGCGGTGCTCGAAGAATGAGTCTATCTGTTTCTATTTGTAACGGAACATCTAGTAAAATGGGATTCATATTATTTCTCCTCTCGAAACCTTTAAATTAGGACAGAATGAAACTTATGTAAAAAACTTTCGCTCAAAAGTTAGAAAACAATAAATATATATATTCACTTCATCATTTAGAAATCCCTTTTCACATATTGGAAATGAAACCGTTAGTTGGATAAGGAATGATTATTTTTCTTCTAATTTTTTTCTTTTGCATAATTAGAATTTGGTTTATGTGTATGAAGAAGTTTAATGAAGTAGTAGCCAATCATCTAAGGTTAGAATCTGTACTCATTCCAATTGGTGATGGGATGACGGTTTCTAAAGTGAAGAAATAATTATTATCTTACAAAAGTGTAATGTTCATGTCATGTTTTTGAATTTCTTCTTTAAGCTCTGGGCTTTAAGATAACAATATAAGAAAAAAACATGAGGTGAAGGAAATGAAAAGATATATTGCATTGTTTAGTATTTTAGTTGTATTCGCAAGCCTTTTAGTTGGTTGTGATATTAATCGTATGGGTAAAGATGAGTATTACGTTCAAATTACAGTAGACGGAAAAGAGTATAATGGTAAGTCTGATAACGGAGAGCCATACAAAAATTTTGAGTATAAATTAAAAGGGTTTGATAAAGACGGAAAAGAAAAAGAATTAGAATTTAATGCACAAAAAAATCTTCGTAAAGATGCATTCCTACGCGTATACCACTCAGATAAAAAAGGTGTAACAGCTTGGGAAGAAGTGAAGAAAGACGAGCTTCCTGCGAAAGTGAAAGAAAAGTTAAGTGTGAAATAAGACAGATAAAAAGGAATTGACGAACAGGGTCAATTCCTTTTTATATTTTCAAAATCCTCTTCTGAAATGACTGTAAATCCGTGTCTTTTGAATAAAGCAGTTGTTACCCCGTAACCAGTTTGTTTATTCCCGTTAAATTCTCCAGTGTAAATTGTAGAACTACCACAAGATGGACTACGTTCTTTCAAAATAATATATTCTGGGTGTAAATTTTTAATTTGGTCTAGCGCTTTATAAGCACCACTCACGAAAGCTTCTGTAACATCTTCACCGTCTTTTGTCATCACTTTTGCTTTTCCATCCAAAACGTCATCGCCATTCCCGCCAATAATCTCAGCTGAGGGACGAGGTGTTGGCAATCCTCCTAATACTTCCGGACAAATGAGGACTGTATCTTCTTGTTGCAGAAGCTCCTCTATTTTTGAAACGAGATTGTCATTTCCATCATACCGGCAAGCGATCCCACCTAAACAAGCGCTAATTACGATCATAGTTTCATCTCCAATAAAAAATATTTAATGTCACGCCAAATTCCCTTCCTGCCTCTTATTTATAAATGAGGTGATAAAAATGGGAAGCTTATATAATTTAATGAAACCATATAGTGAATTTCGAAGTAAAGAAGAGTTTAATACATATCAAAAACAAGTTTTGAAGTGCTATCGATTCCAATTAAATAAAACGGATACTACCATCATTCATTTTTTAGGGAAGTATGCGGTGAATGAGCAACAAAAAACAGTGGGAGTTGCTTGTCCGTTAATGGAGACAATTGCTACAAATGTTGGAAAGAGTATTCGTACAGTACGCCGCTCCATTGCAAAGTTAGAGGAACTAGGAATTATAAAGCGTGTTGCAACAAAAGAAAGACATAAGCGCGGTGGGTATAGTGCGAACTTATATGTATTTCTTACTTCTGCAATTGACCGCATGGATGACCGTATGAAAATGTCCGCATGTGAAAGTGAGGATCGTGCAGCGGGCTGTAGCGGAAAGGAGCAAAAATGCGAGGGGGAAACAATTCTTTCTAAAAACATTCCACAAATAAAAGAGAAAAGAAAAGGAACGTACGAGCTTGATGAAACGTATTGTCGTCACGATATACCAAAGCCTTTTATATATGCACTGGTGCCAATGACGAGTAATCCGAAGAAGATTAACATATTGTGGAGTAAGGTGGAGCTTGCGTATAAAAAGAGTGGACTACTAGAGCAAGGTGTTTTACTAGAGCAAATATTAGCTGATGAAGAAGTGAACGGAAATTTCATTTGGCGCGTGAAAAGTGTTGTGAGGGCAGATAAATATGGGGAGATTCGTAAAGACATTGGAGCACTTTTATATAGTACGGTGCGGGATTTATTTTTAGAGGTTGGATTAGAGTGGGGAGCTGCATTAAGGAGAAGTAAGGGGATATCGCTGTTTGATCCATTTGAAAAAGAGCCATGTGTATAACACATGACTCTAATTAGCTAATCGAACTTTCTTACAACTGGAATACGAATCGCTACAAATAGTACGAAGACAATAACCGCGATTGCACCGCTTTTCATAACGGTTACGATTGGAATTCCCATTGCAAGTGCGATTGATGTGAATGCATAAGAAAGCGGGATAAAGCCCATTGATGATAGCATAAGCAAACTCATTACGCGCCCCATCATTTCTTCTTTTACTGTCGATTGAATCATCGCCATAAGCGGAACGATAGCCATTGCGATTGTAATACCGTAAAACATGCCGGCTAATAATGCTTGCCATAGTACAGTGCTAAAGTTGATGGATAAGAAGAATACACCAGATAGTAGCATCATGATAATGCAAAATAGACCGCGTCTACGATTAATATTTTTCAAACCGACAATGACAGCGCCTATTGCCATTCCGCCTCCTACAGATGCTTCTAAGTAACTGAACTGGAGCGAGTCACCGTGCAGAACATTTTTAACGAAAAGCGGGAAACCGACTTGCATCGGACCAATTAAAAATAAATTTAAAAAGGCGCTACAAAGAAGGAAAGTTGAAAGGAATGGTGATTCCTTTACGTATAAAATTCCTTCTTTAATAGAAGTGAACATGCCTTTGTCTGTATTTTGTTGTTCTGGCAATGTAAATTGTATTTTTTGAACGAGTATGGCTGCGACGATCAGTAATAAAATTGTGATTGAAAAGATCGTTTCATAGTTCGTAAATTTGATAAGAATGCCGCCAAGTACAGGGCCTAAGATGACCGATGCTTGGTTTGTCATTTGTGTAAGTGAGTTTGCTTGTGTTAAACGGCTTTTTTCTACAAGTTCAGGTAAGATAGATCCGTCAGCTGACCAGAAAAAAGCATCAGCAAGTCCAAAGAATAAAGCGAATAAAGCAAATGTATATAGTGTTACATCACCTACGATGAACCATGTGAGAATGGTTGCGACAAGAATAGCACGAATAATATTAGAGTAAAACATAATGTTTTTTTTCGGGAATTTATCAGCTACAGCGCCGCCGACAATCATAAAAATAAGCCTTGGAACACTAAGAGCTACGAAAACAACACCGAGTGAAGCTTCAAGGTTTAATGTTTTTGCTATGTACCACGTTTGTGAGAAAGTAAAAAAGGCTAAAGCAAAACTTGAAAAAAGAGTAGCTGCCCAAAGAAAAAGGAAATTCGTATTTTTTAATAACGGTTTTCCGCGTTCCTCTAAAGCAGATTTATTTTGTTGTAGTTCCTCCATATTGCTTCCTTTCTATGTGACAAATTTAAACTAAAAAACCTATTAACAATCGTTTTATACAGTTTCTAATATTTCTATACTGCACTTTCTCATTGTAGACAATTATGTTGCATTTGCACAGTGGCTATTTAACGACAAAAAAGAAGATACCAAATGGTATCTTCTTTTTTGTCGTTCAGGCTAATGCAATATAAATATCCAATTGAACGTTGTTTGGATCTAACGCTCTTTCATCATAAAGCTCAAAGTCTGTTGTAAAAGCACGCTTGTTTTCTTTTGACCATTTCCAAATATATTCCCAAGCTTCGCAAACGACTTCAGCAACTGGTCCTTTTCTCGTTGTAAATACCGCATATGTAGCGGCAGGTATTGTTAAAGTTGTCATATTTTCAGGCACGTCTTCTAATGAAGAAACGGGCATACCGATTGTAAATTGATATGTACCAGTTTCATCTGATTCGTAATTTGAGTAGAAAGCGAATGTTTCTTTCGTTTGTTGATTTGGGATGTGCTGCATGATTTGTTCTTGAAAGTATTGGTTCCAAAGCCCGGGAATTTTTCCTTCAGTAGATGCCTCTATTTTATTTGTCGTTGTAATCGAAACACCGATTGCTTGGAAATCTTCTTTTTTTACGATAATAGGTTCTTTCATTTTAAAATATCCCCCTTATTATATAGAACGTTTGTTCCGTGTAATTGTAACATATTTTGGAAGGGGACGGTAGCACCATAAAAAAAGAACTCCTTCGCATAAAAGGAGTTCTTTTCATTTCTATATTAAAACATACTAGAGCTATGCATCGGTTGAAGTTTTGCGTTTGGATCGAAGTAAGCTTTTGCATTGTTTACTGCTGTTGGTGCTTCACCGAAGCCACAAGCAATGAGTTTTACTTTTCCTTCATATGTACAAATGTCACCAGCAGCGTAAATGCCAGAAATATTTGTTTCCATTTTCGAGTTCACGAGAATGCTATTTTTTTGTATATCTAAGCCCCAGTTTTTAATTGGGCCAAGGGAAGAAACGAAGCCGTAGTTTACGATTACATCATCAACATCGATGATAATTTTTTCTTCCGTTTTTACATGCTGAAGAACGACTTGCTCAATTTTGTCATCACCAATGAGTTCTACTGGAACGTACGGTGTACTTACTTCTGCACGAGAGTTCATTAAGCTTTCTACGCTATGTTCATGCGCACGGAATTTATCACGGCGATGAACGATTGTAACTTTGTCAGCGATCGGCTCTAACATCATTGTCCAATCAACAGCTGAATCGCCGCCGCCAAATACTACGACGCGCTTACCAGCAAATTTATTCATATCATCAACGAAATAATGTAAGTTTTTCTTTTCGTACTTTGCTGTCCCTTCTAATTCTAATCGGCGTGGTTGGAAAGCACCATTGCCAGCAGTAATAATAACTGATTTAGAATAGTGGGTTTGCTTATTCGTAACAAGTTTAAATATACCGTCAGCTTGTTTCTCAAGCGTATCAACAGCTTCTTCTAAACAAACGGTTGGGTCAAATTTCTTCATTTGCTCTTTTAAGTTATCAACTAATTCTTGTGCGCGCACTTTTGGAAATCCAGCTACATCATAAATGTATTTTTCAGGGTAGAGTGCGGATAATTGTCCGCCAAGCTGAGGTAAGCTTTCGATGATTTTTACACTAGCTTGTCTCATACCGCCATAAAATGCTGTGAACAGTCCTGTTGGACCACCACCAATAATTGTTATGTCGTAAACTTTTTGATTTTCTGCCACTTTCATTCCCCCTATAGATGGAATTTTGATATTGATTTCATATATTGTTCATATGTACACGAAAATCCTGCAAATGATGACACTTTCAAATAAATGATAGCATATTTGAGTTCATAATACTTCTGAAAACGACTGAATTGTGTGTAAGTTTTCGCATAGATGCTTTTTAAATTGTATAAAATATGGAGAAAGGAAAATACATGAAAAAAAGGCTGAAAAACCCTTGAAAACGCTATGTTATTTTAAAATATTGATAATTCTCCAGACGCTTGAATTCTGGAATAAAACCGACTAATATAGGGAAGTATTATGTTAAATTTCTATGACAAAATTCGTACGATTTTTTGACTGCGTTTTGTTATGATATAGAATGTGATAAATTCCACATTCTTGACAAATAGAGTTTTTAGTACTTGGTATTATTTTTCATTACTATTATATAAAGAAAAGGGTTGTGATTTGGTGAAGACTCCAAAAATCGTAGTTTTAGGTGCAGGTTATGGCGGGATGATTACGACTGTTCGTCTGCAAAAAGCATTATCTGTAAATGAAGCTGAAATTACGTTAGTAAACAACAACAGCTATCACTACCAAGCGACTTGGTTACATGAGAGCGCAGCTGGTACATTACAAGATGAAAAAATCTGTCTAGATATTCAAGACGTTATCGATACAAATAAAGTGAACTTTGTACAAGATACAGTAGTAGAAATTAAAGCTGCTGAAAAACGCATTATCTTAAAAGACGGCGAGTTAGAGTATGACTACTTAGTAATTGGTCTTGGTTTCGAATCAGAAACATTCGGAATTACAGGATTAAAAGAGCACGCATTCTCAATCGCTAACATTAATGCAACTCGTGAAATTCGTGAGCATATGGAAGCTAGTTTCGCTAAATATGCAACTGAACAACGCGATGAGTTAGTAACAATCGTTGTTGGTGGTGCTGGATTTACTGGTATCGAATACGTAGGTGAGCTTGCAAACCGTGTTCCTGAACTTTGTAAACAGTACAATGTACCACGTGAAAAAGCACGTATTATCTGTGTAGAAGCTGCTCCAACAGCACTTCCAGGTTTCGATCCAGCATTAGTAGAATACGCTGTGAAACAACTTGAGAAAAAAGGCGTAGAATTCCGCATCGGTACAGCAATTAAAGAAGCAACTGAAGAAGGTATTATCGTTGCAAATGACGATGATACTGAATTAATTAAGTCTGAAACAGTAGTTTGGGCTGCAGGTGTTCGTGGTAACGGTATTGTGGAAGAGTCTGGCTTTGAAGCAATGCGCGGACGTGTAAAAGTTGATGAGTACATGCACGCTCCAGGATACGAAGATGTATTCATGGTTGGTGACGCAGCGTTAATCATTAACGAAGAAATTAACCGTCCATACCCACCAACAGCACAAATTGCAATTCAACAAGGTTACAACATTGCACACAACTTAACTGTGTTAGTTCGTGGTAAAGGCGAAATGAAGAAATTCGCATTCGATAATAAAGGATCTGTATGTTCTTTAGGTCATGACGATGCAATGGGCGTTGTTATGGGCAAAAAGTTAACAGGTTGGAAAGCTTCTTTCATGAAGAAAGTTATCGATAACCGTTACCTATTCTTATTAGGTGGACCTTTATTAGTTCTTAAAAAAGGTAAATTAAAGTTCTTTTAATATATAGTAGAAAAAGCAGAAACGGCTAAGAGCTGTTTCTGCTTTTTTCATTTAAAAAATATAGTATAATATATAAAAAAGAAAGAATATTCTGTCCGTTCTAGTAGAGGAGGGTATTACATCATGGAGAAACGAGGGAAAGTATGGCTAGCTGTTGGTGGCTTAGTAGCTACAAAAGATGGCAGGTGGCTGTTCGTTAAGAAAAAATACAGTGGATTAAAGGGGAAATGGTCTTTGCCGGCTGGTTTTGTAAATGAAGGTGAGACGGTTGATGAAGCTGTGAAACGTGAAGTGTTAGAAGAAACAGGTATCGTCGCTCATGTGAAGGGGATCATTGGTGTTCGATCGGGCGTGATTCGCAATGAGATTAGTGATAATATGATTATTTTCCTTTTGGAGCCTGAAGGAGAAAACATTATTGTACAGGAGAAAGAATTGTCTGACGTAGCATTTCTACATCCAGATACGATTGCGGACGATCCAAATACGTCTGTACTTATTAAATATTTGTTTGAAGGAAGATCCGAACTACATCTTGAGATGAACAAAACATTAGATCCAGGAGAGCAATTTGGTTATACAGCCTATCATGTATTTACGGCGCATGCGAAGGAGAGGGAGAAAGAGTGAGTATACCGGTACTACTTATTTCAATGATGTTATTTTTTATTTTATTTTTTGGAATTGGATTTTTACTCAACATGATATTGCGAGCGACATGGGTAATGGTTATTGTGTATCCGATTGTTTGTATACTTATTATTAATAAGGCGAGTGTGTGGGATTACTTTTCAAAGCCGAAAGAAACATTTTCTTCATTTGGGACAAGTGTATCGCATTTAGGGCAGGCAGATGTATTTATTCTATCTACTGGATTAGTAGGTGCTGCTTTAGCCGGAATTGTCATTAAGAAACTTCGGAAAAGCGGATATCAAATGTTTTAATCTCCAATTCATTTGGGGATTATTTTTTTGCATATTCCTTCATCGTATAGGGAATGATTAACGATGAAGGAGTGTGGAATATAAAAATGTTAAAACGATATTGTATTCGCATTATGATGACTTGTTTACTTGTATCCGCATTATGCGTAACATGGAATGCTTTCACAGGAGTTTCTTTATTAGAGATTGTAAAGAAATATGAGGGAACGAGTGCAAAAGAAGTACATGCAGCAGAAGTTAAGAGAAATGTTGCTCCGAGTAAAGAAGTGATAAATGCTTTAGAGCAGGCAAACGACTGGTCTAAATATCGTTCAATTGAAATGACTGCAACAGGTTATACGTCGGGAATTGAGTCTACTGGTAAGAGGCCGGGACATCCGGAGTATGGTATTACATATTCAGGTGTTAAGGTGAAAAGGGATTTATATTCCACGATCGCTGCGGACTTACGCGTATTCCCAATTGGAACGATTCTATTCGTACCAGGTTATGGGTATGGTGTAGTGGCTGATAAGGGCGGTGCAATAAAAGGAAACCGTCTTGATCTGTATTATGATACGGTGAAAGATGTTTATAGCCAATGGGGTAAGAAAAAAGTAAATGTGTATGTAGTGAAAGTTGGAAATGGCAAATTTTCAGAAGAAGAGTTAACGATGTTAAATCAAGACGAAACGATGCAAGTGTTTCGCGGTCAATATTTAAAACAAAGATAGTCTAGTGGTAATTACGCTAGACTTTTTTATTTTATAAGAAATATGGATTATATAGGATGTAACAGAAGTTAGAATTGTCGCATTTTATCGAAAATAAAGTTATAATAAAGATAGAGTAGAGAAATTTAGGGGGTCTGAACATGTTTCAAGTACAAAAAGAATTAGCAAGCCATGAAGCGGTGATTGTTGCTTTATTTGAAGAAGAGAAAACGAGTAGTTTTGTACAAGAACTGGACAAAGCGTTTGAAGGACAATTACAAGTTCTATTAGAAGAGAAAGAACTTTCTACTAAGAAGAAAGCTATTTCAAAAGTACATAGTTTAGGAAAAACAAATGTGAAACGTTATTATTTCGTCGGTTTAGGAAAGAAAGAATCTTATACGACGGAAATATTACGTGCGGCTCTTGGTAAGGCGTTTAAAACGTTACAAGCAGCAAAAGTACAAGATGCAGCAATCTTACTTGATTCTTTCGTAACAGAGAAGTTGGATGCGATTGATGTAGCTCATATTGCAGCAGAAGTACAAGGCCTTGGTACATATGAATTACAAACGTATAAATCAGATAAAAAGGAGCGTGTAGAGTTAGAGAAGTTCACGGCTATTACAGCGGAAGATGCACAGGAAATTGAAGCTGCATTAACAGTTGGCTACGTACATGGACGTGCAACAAATTCAGCTCGTACACTTGTAAATATGCCGCCAAACGTATTAACAGCGACAAAGCTTGCTGAGTATGCTGTTGAGTTAGCGGAGAAGTATGATATGGATTATAAAGTTCTTGAGAAAGAAGAGATGGAAGAGCTTGGTATGGGTGCATTGCTTGCAGTAAATCAAGGTAGTGTAGAGCCACCAAAAATGATCGCTCTTATTTATAAAGGAAAAGAAGAGTGGACAGATGTTATTGGATTCGTTGGAAAAGGAATCACATACGATACAGGCGGTTATTCTTTAAAACCACGTGAAGGCATGGTCGGTATGAAAGGTGATATGGGCGGTGCAGCTGCTGTATTAGGTGCGATGGAAATTATCGGTGAACTTCGCCCTGAGCAAAATGTGATCGCTGTTATTCCATCAACGGATAACGTTGTAAGTGGCACAGCATTTAAGCCAGACGATGTAATCACATCTATGAGCGGAAAAACAATTGAAGTATTAAATACAGATGCAGAAGGTCGCTTAGCATTAGCTGACGGTATTACGTATGCGAAAAAACTAGGTGCAAACTACCTTGTTGATGTTGCGACATTAACAGGCGGTGTAATTGTTGCACTTGGAAATCATACGACAGGCGCAATGACAAACAATGAAGAGTTATTTGAGCAAGTGCTAGAGGCATCTATGGAAACAGATGAATCAATTTGGCAATTACCAATTTTTGATTGTGATAAAGAACGCGTGAGAAACAGTAAGTTTGCTGATTTAAATAACTCACCAGGCCGCGAAGGACATGCGGTTATGGCAGGTACATTCCTAGGTGAATTCGCTGAAGACACACCTTGGGTACACCTAGACATCGCTGGAACATCTGAATCATCAGGAGCACATGATTTAGGACCAGCTGGAGCAACAGGTGCAATGGTACGTACACTTGCAACACTTGTTGAACGTTTCGGAGAAGAATAAGATAATAAGAGAAGGCTGTTCCTACATTTTGGAACAGCCTTTTTATATGGTTGTTTTATCTCAAATGAACGGCCCGTAAACGACAGTTTCACTTTATAAAGAAATCGTATATAAAGTCCCGTTTAAAGCAAATGAAGTGCGGCCCGTTTCTTCAGACACAACTAAAATAAGTGCATCGCTTTTTTCTGATAAGCCAATTGCAGCTCTGTGACGTGTTCCTAGCTCTGGATCAACTTCTGTACTTTTTGTTAGTGGAAGAATATTAGCAGCTGAAACAATATGATTATTTTTAACGAGAACAGCTCCGTCATGAAGAGGGTTACCTGGATAAAAAATCGATTCGAGCAGTGGTGCGGTTAAATGAGCGTTTAACGTTGTTCCAGTTTGAATACAAGATTCAAGTGTCTCGTTTCGTTCCACAACAATAAGAGCACCGTGTTTTCTGGCGCTTAAATGTTGGACAGCTGTTGTAATGAACTGTGAGCTTTCCGTATAAGGTGATAAATACGCTTGAATATAGTATGTAGCTGCCAGTGTTTGTACATTTGCTAACATATGATGAATATCTTCCATCTTGCACAAAATACATTCATCTTCTTTATCAATTGCTTGCCTCATAATTGATAATTCTTTTTCGGCAATTTCAATCATTTGTTTTGTTTGTATTTTGAGCTCTTCTGACAAGCCCCATTCCTGCATAATCCTCATTCCCTTTAGTGGAGTATTTAACCATAGTGTATACAAATATTCCTAGTAAAATCCTGTTAGATTGTAAAAAATATTGAGATACAGGTTGTTTTTTTCATATAATAAAGGTATGACAAGCGAGAGGAGATAGAAGTATGAACTGGAAACAAGAATTTAGTCGCTGGCTTTCATATGCAGAGTTAGATGCAGAACTAAAAGAACAGTTAGAAAATATGAAGCAAGATGAGAAGAAAATCGAGGACAGCTTTTATAAAAATCTAGAATTCGGCACAGGTGGTATGCGTGGTGAACTTGGTGCTGGTACGAACCGTTTAAACGTATATACAGTTCGTAAAGCAACGCAAGGATTAGCGAAGTTTATTGAAAAACTAGGTGAAGAAGCGAAGAAGCGCGGTGTTGTTGTAGCGTATGATTCTCGTCATAAATCACCTGAGTTCGCAATGGAAGTAGCTGCTACACTTGGTGCACACGGTATTACAACATATGTGTTTGAAAGCTTACGTCCAACGCCAGTGCTTTCTTTCGCAGTTCGTCATTTACATACAGTGAGTGGAATCGTTCTTACGGCAAGCCATAATCCGCCTGAATATAACGGTTATAAAGTGTACGGTGAAGATGGTGGGCAGTTGCCTCCAAAAGAAGCTGATGAATTAATTAGCTACGTAGACGCAGTAGAAGATGAATTAACAGTTGAGGTTGCTGATGTGGAGCAATTAAAAGCTGAAGGTTTATTACATATTATTGGACAAGAAGTAGATGATGCATATGCAGCAGAATTGAACAATGTCATTATTAATAAAGAAATGGTACAAAATGTTGGAAAAGACTTAAAAATCGTCTTTACACCACTACACGGAACATCAAATATTTCTGTGCGCCGTGGTTTAGAAGAAGTTGGATTTACAGATGTAACAGTTGTAAAAGAGCAAGAGTTACCAGATCCGAACTTCTCTACAGTAAAATCACCGAACCCAGAAGAGCATGCAGCGTTTGAGTATGCAATTCGTGACGGTGAGAAGGTAGGCGCAGATGTGTTAATCGCAACGGATCCTGACGCAGACCGCCTAGGTGTTGCAGTTCGTAATCACGATGGTGAGTTCCAAGTATTAACTGGTAACCAAACAGGTGCATTAATGCTTGATTACTTATTATCTCAAAAGAAAGAAAACGGAACGCTTCCAGAGAACGGTGTTGTATTAAAAACAATCGTAACGTCTGAAATTGGCCGTACAATCGCAAAAGCATACGGTTTAGATACAGTTGATACGTTAACTGGATTCAAATTTATCGGTGAGAAAATTAAACAGTATGAAGAAAGCGGACAATACGAATTCCAATTCGGTTATGAGGAAAGCTATGGTTATTTAATCCGTCCATTCTGTCGTGATAAAGATGCAGTACAATCTGTTCTATTTGCATGTGAAGTAGCTGCATATTACAAATCACAAGGTAAAACGTTATACGATGGTCTATTAGAAGTATTTGAGAAGTACGGTTTCTTCCGTGAAGATCTTGTATCGTTAACGCTAAAAGGAAAAGATGGAGCGGAACAAATCCAAGAAATGATGGCAACATTCCGTGAAAATCCTCCGAAAGAAGTAGCTGGCTTAACAGTCGTAGCAGTTGAAGATTATAAAGCAAGCATCGTTACATCTTTACAAGATGGACATAAAGAAGAGATTCACTTACCGAAATCAAATGTGTTAAAATATCAATTAGAGGACGGTTCTTGGTTCTGCTTACGTCCATCTGGCACAGAACCGAAAATCAAGTTCTACTTTGGTGTACAAGATAATTCTTTACAAAATAGTGAACAAAAGTTACTTACTATTAAAGAAGATATTATGAATCGTTTATAATATAAAGTAATTTTAAGTAGTAGAGAACAAAAGGGAGCGAAATCTCCCTTTTGTTCTATGTAAGGAAATGATCGTTATTGATTCTGACAGAAGAGAGGGTATTTTGTGATGAAAAAAGTAAGAAAAGCGATAATCCCAGCAGCTGGATTAGGAACACGTTTTTTACCAGCTACAAAAGCAATGCCAAAAGAAATGTTACCGATAGTAGATAAACCAACTATCCAATACATTGTAGAAGAAGCAATACAATCAGGAATCGAAGATATTATTATCGTTACTGGTAAAACAAAGCGTTCTATTGAAGATCATTTTGATAATGCATTTGAGTTAGAGCAAAACTTATTAGAAAAGAAAAAGTATGAGTTACTTGAAAAAGTACAGGCTTCTTCAAAAATGGTAGATATTCATTATATCCGTCAAAAAGAACCAAAAGGATTAGGTCACGCTGTTTGGTGTGCACGTAAGTTCATCGGTGATGAACCGTTCGCTGTTTTATTAGGTGATGATATCGTTCAAGCTGAAAAACCATGTTTACGTCAATTAATTGAAGAATATGATAAAACGCTTTCTTCTGTTATTGGTGTACAAACGGTTCCAGAAGATGAAACGCATCGCTATGGAATTATTGATCCGTTAGAGCAGGAAGGACGTCGTTACCAAGTTCGCAATTTCGTTGAGAAACCAGCAGCAGGTACAGCACCTTCAAACTTAGCAATTATGGGACGTTACGTTTTAACACCTGAAATCTTCATGTTCTTAGAACAGCAACATGTTGGTGCTGGTGGTGAAATTCAGTTAACAGATGCTATTCAAAGCTTAAACGAAATTCAACGTGTATTCGCTTACGATTTCGAAGGAACGCGCTACGACGTAGGTGAAAAGTTAGGATTCGTTCAAACGACAATCGAAATGGCACTGCAACACCCAGAATTACGTGATGACATGGTCGTAATGATGAAGAAAATTTTAGAAAAACATACGAATCAAGAGTCTTAATATAGTGATATAATCCCCTGTTGGATGGGCGGTAAAGGAATGTATTTACAGCTTAATCTAAAAGGGGATTTTTTTGAGGAAAAAAAGACACTCTGGAGAGAGTGTCTTTAATTTTTATCAGTAGGCTTTAGCTCATTCGCTTTGGATTTAATTTCATCAGTAATAGCGATATTAATATTTCCAGCTGCTTTTTTGTATTCCTGAATCAATGCATTAACATTTTGATTAAATGAAATTAAGCTGCCACTTGGAGATTGGGCTTGTTCGTTAAGCGCTGTGATAATCCCGTATATTTTTTTATATTCTTCATAGGTTTCTTTATATTTATTAGGCTGTTCTTTTGCGGCTTCAGAGACTAACTTTAAATCATTTCCCATATTACTATAAAACGTATCAACGGTTGTAATCATTCCATCAATTTCTGTTCTCTTAGAACTTAGTGCATTATTGAAGTCCTGTCTTTTATCTATTGCATTTGACCATGTAGTTGAATACTCGGATAATACGTAAGATGCTGCATAATTAAAGGTATTTATATTATTATAAAAAGATGCTGCTGCAACTAAATAATTAGCTTCTTTTTTCTTTTGGGCTTGAAGAGCTTGATACTCCTCTTCCATATTTGTTACTTTTGTTATCGTAAAGAGAAGAACGATAATGGATATAATTGATGTAACAAATAATATTATAGATGTTAATAAAGATTTTTTTGCTGGTAATTTTCGTACTTTCTTAATTAACCCAATAACAATAAAGATGAAAGCCGCGCATAAACTAACTATAGTAAGAATTAAAAAGAAAAATGCTAGGCCGTTTCCAAAGGTATATGACATTCCTAACTCGCTATTTCCGTATAATTTGTAACCGATACTCATACCTAGTATGAAAAATAAAGATAGTACTCCGACACTTACTTTAATAAGTGTATTTTTTGATAGATTCACTGATTTTCCTCCAAAATATTGTTCTAATTAGATGTGCAAAATATATGATTTGCTGAATTAGCATAACAAAAATCATTTTTTATATGTGTCGTATATTGTCGAAAAATAAAAAAGAGTTATCTTAACATAGTAAGATAACTCTTTTTATTATGAAATCGTCGAATGAGAATGCTGATAAGCGGAACGACGTATAGCATAGTATATGCGAGGTGCGATAATAACACCGATAATTGTAAACACAATATCTTTTACTGCGAACCACATCATAATCATCCAAGCCGCTTTATAGCTCATATTACCACCCATGAAGAAATTGACTGCCCCGTACATATAAGTAGTACCGATAATATACGTTAAAATGATTCCTGTGAACGAAGCAATTGCAAATGTGCTAAATGTTGGTTTTTCCTTTTGTTCTACTAGTTTTCCTGATACGTAAGCAACGATAATAAATGCGATAATAAAACCACCAGTAGGATCTAAAAGTGCTCCAAATCCAGCTTTGAAGTTAGCGAAGATTGGCGCACCTGCTAATCCAACAAGCATGTAAACCGTCATGGATAATGCGCCAAGTCTACTTCCAAGAAGAAGCCCTGCCAAAATTGCGAAAAATGGTTGCATAGATAAGGGGATACCTGCTACTTGCAGGAATGGTGCCCAAGATACAATATTTGCACCAATAGCCATAAGAGCGACGAACATGGCAGCTAATGCTAAATCTAAAACATGAAATCTTCTCATAATGTTAACCTCCTGTTGTTTTTAGGTTAACATTATCGTAGCGAAAATATTTACTTGTTGTCAATTAAAAAATTTTGATAAGAAGGCTTCAAATAGTCTCTTAGCAACGTATACGGAATACGAAATTGTGGAATTCCGCTTGAGTAAGGCGCAATTTCATATAATGGGAAATAAATGACGAGATTGTCCGGTTCTAAAAAGAAGTGAAACTTTTTCGTGCTCATGACCTTTTCAGTTGCATCGGGAAAATAAATGCTTTCATTTTGTTTAATTTGTCTTACAATCTCAGCACGGATTACCTCTTTATATGTATCTTTTTGTTGAAATAAATCGTCTAAGTGTAGTAACTTTTTTTCTTTTAAATCAAATGTGTTTGCCTTCCACGTATAAAGACCATGTGCTCCGCCTGTATATTGATAGTAATTCAAATATAGGCTAAGAAAAGGTGGCTTATTTAAAGAAACTTTATAATCAACATTCGCCACGTACGGATGAAATGGTGTACTAGATCCTTCTGTTTCTTTATAATATTTTTTTGCGTCTTTTTCTAATTTGGTTTTAAATTTGTCAGTAGATTGTTTGTAATAGAAATTAAGCTTATTTTGAAATTTAGAGTCGGAAAAATTATGAAAAGAAGGTCTGTTAATTTGATATTCTATATAAGGTTTCTTACCTTTTTGCGTGACAGTCTGAACATCGATTGTCAGGTTGGATGCTTTGGCTGCTAGTGCACAATTTGGTACAATAGTCAGCAAGGAGAACATAAGCAGTAATATACAAAATTTCTGTTTCATTTAGGTGAAACCTCCTTATCTAAGTGTTATAAGTAGTTTGAAAATAAATAGGTAAAATTATACATTCAATTAAAGTAAGAGAAGGAGGAAACGATATGGCAAAAACTTTAATGGATTCACTTGGAATTGAGTTGTTAGAGATGACAGAAGATAAGGTGGTTGCTACGATGCCTGTTGATGAGCGTACGCATCAGCCTTTTGGCTTTTTACACGGTGGTGCATCTCTTGCACTAGCAGAAACAGTAGCAAGTGTTGGCTCGTACAATTTAATTGATCAAGAGAAATGCATCTGTTTCGGTTTAGAAATTAATGCGAATCACATTCGCTCAAAGAAAGATGGAATTGTAACAGCAATCGGAACACCGATACATAGAGGACACTCAACGATGGTTTGGGATGTGCGTATCATTGATGAGAATGATGATTTACTATGCATATCAAGATGTACAGTAGCAATTAAAGAAAAACGTGAAAAATAGAAAAGAGGCTGCTCATTAGAGCAGCCTCTTTTTCTTATAATTAGAACTGGATTTTCTTCTCTAAGAAACCTTTTAGTTCGCTAATTGGCATACGAACTTGTTCCATTGTGTCACGGTCACGTACTGTAACAGCTTTGTCTTCAACTGAGTCGAAGTCGTAAGTGATACAGAATGGTGTACCGATTTCGTCTTGACGACGGTAACGTTTACCGATAGAACCAGTTTCGTCAAAGTCTACCATAAAGTCTTTAGCTAGTTCTGCGAATACTTCAGTAGCACCTTCAGATAGCTTTTTAGATAATGGTAAGATAGCTGCTTTGTATGGTGCTAAAGCAGGGTGGAAACGAAGAACTGTACGAGAATCGTTTTCTAATTGTTCTTCTTCATATGCATCACATAAGAATGCTAATGTTACGCGGTCAGCACCTAAAGATGGCTCGATGCAGTACGGTACGTAACGCTCATTCGTTTGTGGATCGATATAGTTAAAGTCTTCGTTAGAGTGTTCCATGTGACGTTTTAAGTCGAAGTCTGTACGAGATGCTACGCCCCATAGTTCGCCCCAACCGAATGGGAATCTGAATTCAATATCAGTTGTTGCGTTACTGTAGTGAGATAACTCTTCTTCACCGTGGTCACGAAGACGCATGCTTTCTTCAGTCATACCAAGTGAAAGTAACCAGTTCTTACAAGTTTCACGCCAGAATGCGAACCACTCTAAATCTTCACCAGGCTTACAGAAGAATTCAAGTTCCATTTGTTCGAATTCACGTGTACGGAATGTGAAGTTACCAGGCGTGATTTCGTTACGGAAGCTCTTACCGATTTGGCCAATACCAAATGGAAGCTTTTTACGCATAGAGCGTTGTACGTTTTTGAAGTTTACGAAAATACCTTGTGCTGTTTCAGGACGAAGGAAGATTTCGTTTGTGCTAGACTCTGTAACACCTTGGAATGTTTTGAACATTAAGTTGAACTGACGGATTTCAGTGAATTCTTCACTACCGCAATCAGGACATTTTACTTCATGTTCTTTCATTAAGTCAGCCATTTGGTCGAAAGTAAGACCATCAACAACCATTTCGATGCCTTTTGCATCTAAAGCATCTTCAATTAATTTGTCAGCACGGTGACGAGCTTTACATTTTTTACAGTCGATCATTGGATCGTTGAAGTTACCAACGTGACCAGAAGCGATCCAAGTTTTAGGGTTCATTAAAATAGCTGCGTCTAAACCAACGTTGTATGGAGATTCTTGAATGAATTTTTTCCACCAAGCTTTTTTAACGTTATTTTTTAATTCGATTCCAAGTGGACCGTAATCCCAAGTGTTTGCAAGACCACCGTAAATTTCAGAACCTGGGAAAACAAAACCGCGATGTTTCGCTAAGTTTACTACTTGTTCCATTGAATACATAAGAAAATCCTCCTTTTGAAAGTTAACGTATTGGCGATGACGTGCTCAGGTAACTTGTGAAACGCGCAGTATATGCTTTGAAAAACATAAAAAAACGCTCATCCCAAGGCTTAATTGCCTAGGGACGAGCGTTTGCCCGCGGTTCCACCCTAGTTGATACACAAAAGGGTGCATCCACTTTATCACGTATTGCTCGAGACTGCCGTTTCCTTGCGGCTTCAGGCTTTCACTATCCCTGAATCGCTTTTTGTGCAAGTACTTATAAGTCCGTCATCGCTACTTATATTAATAATAATGAACATATTCTAACACGTTCTTTTTTAAATCTCAATAGAGGAACGCGTCTATCTATGATAGAGTCTCGCCTATTTTTTCATTATCTATTCCATAATTTTGTTTAATGTGCTTAATTGCTTCACGTTTACTGAGCGGGGCAAGCTCGTTATTTTGCACGTATTCCCAAACGACATCTGGATTTGTTTTTGCGTATTCACGAAGGACCCATCCAATCGCTTTTTGAATGAAAAATTCTTTTGAAGAATGTAGCTGTCCAATAATCCAGAAAAGAAGTTCTTCATCCATCTTTTGTTTATATTTCAGCTGGAATAAAATTGCTGCGCGTTGTAACCATATGTTATTTGATGCAATCCATTTTGGAATATAGGCAGAAATTAATTCTGGATGTTGTAAAAAGATATTCCCTAAAAATGTAGGAACGATGCTATCGACAGTGTCCCACCAAGATTTTGTTACAATTAGTTCTTCTAAGAAGGGGATATGCGTTTCGTTTATATGCTTTTTATATTTTTGCATAATATCGAGTGCGGCTGCTTGAAATTCTCGTTCTGGTAAATCCCAAAGCTCACGTACGATAATTTGGAAGTCTTTTTGATCTGGGAGAGTATGTATTTGAATGACATCTTTCAATAATTGTCTTCTCTCGGGAGTTTGAATACCGAGAAATGGGAAGTGATTTTTCATATAACGTGCCATCGGTTCTGCTTTTTCTGGGTTTTTATGAGCTATGAAATGCTCTTGTAATGCTTTTACAAATGGATGCATCAGTTGTTCTCCTCTCTTAATTATCTTGCTCTTATTATTATACAGAGAGTTTGGATAAATTTTAAAACATAACTTGCAATGCAACGAAATATGTTGAGAGTAGAGAGGAGAGGATAAGATGGAAGATCAGGGCTTACTAGCAGGTTTCTTTGCTCTTAGTTTTGCGTTTATTCTTGTTATCATAATTTGGGCAATTATTGCGTATTTGTTAACGGCTTTTGCACTGTATACGATGGCGAAAAATGATGGTGCAACGGATGGTGTTCTTGCTTTTATTCCTTTTGTAAATAGTAAGATATGGGGTGATTTAGCGAAAGACAAATTACCTGATTTCTTGAAAGAAGAAGCGGGATGGAAAGTGTTCGGTATATATGTCGCATGTTTCATTTTTAATTTCGTACCAATTCTATATTTAATAGCAACAGCTGTATCACTTGTATTGTCTATTTATCTCATTTACGCTATTTTAGATAGATACGGAACGAACTCTATATTATTTACGATTATTCATACCATCACATTTTCGGTGTTCTTGCCGATTCACTTGTTCATTATTCGAAATGAGCCGGTGAGGTATAACGAGTAGATATATGTAATATTTGAGACAGAAAAAGCGCCCTGAAAGCAGGGCGCTTTTTTGTACTACATAAGGTAGCGTACATAAATATAAATATGAGAAATGATTAATGAAACGATCATAATTGGGAAACCGACTTTTAAGAAGTCCATGTAGCTAAACTTATGTCCTTCGCGGCTTGCGATACCTGCGACAATTACGTTAGCTGAAGCTCCGATTAATGTTCCGTTTCCGCCTAGACAAGCACCTAATGCTAATGCCCACCATAATACGTCGATTTGTGCGTCAGAAGGTGATAAACCTAGCCCAACTGCCATATCGTTAATAAGTGGAATCATTGTTGCAACGAATGGAATGTTATCGATTGTTGCAGAGGCGATACCAGATACCCATAAAATAAGGATAGATGCGTAAGAAATATCTCCGCCAGTTATTCCAATTACTTTTTGAGCTAGCATTTTAATAAGACCGATATCGATAAGTCCTCCAACGAGTACGAATAGTCCTGCGAAGAAGAAGATTGTTACCCACTCTACACTTGCGAATACTTCTTCAATTTCATGCTCTTTCACACCAATTAACATAAGTACAGTAGCACCAGTTAAGGCAATGATAGCTGCATCAACATGGAAAATCGAATGAGTCATGAAACCTACGATTGTAAGTCCAAGTACTGTTAATGATTTTTTCATTAATACTGGATCTTTAATGTATTGCTTTTCATCTAGGCTCATTAATTTTTTAACTTGTACAGGGTCAGCAATTAATTGTTTACGGTACATGAAGTAAAGCATTACTGCTGTAACTGCAATAATAATAATTACGATTGGTGCTAAGTTTAACAAGAATGCATTGAAGTCTAAATGTTTGTTTGCAGAACCAATCATAATATTTGGTGGGTCACCAATTAATGTTGCTGTTCCTCCAATGTTTGAAAAAATAATTTCAGAAAGTAAATAAGGAACAGGATTTACTTGCAGTATGCGCGTAATAGATAAAGTAACTGGAACAACAAGAAGTACAGTTGTAACGTTATCTAAAAATGCGGAACCGAGCGCAGTAAGTAAGGAAAGTGAAATTAAAATTTTAATTGGATTTCCTTGTGCTCCTTTTGCTGCTTTAATGGCAACGTATTGGAAGACGCCCGATTTACTCGTAATATTCACCAGAATCATCATACCGATGAGTAGTGTAATCGTCCCCCATTCAATATGTTTCGTGAAGGCGTTGTGTAAATCAACGACCCCCATAATTACCATAAGTGCTGCACCAAGAAGTGCGATGACAGCGCGATTAATTTTTTCAGAAATAATAATGGCATATGTAATTAAAAAGACTGCGATAGCAAAATAATACTGCCAGTTTGCGAGCTCTTGCGTTGTTTCGTGCAAAACTCTCATCTCCTTTCATTCACTTTTCTTAGTGTGTCAAAAATTAACTAGATGAAACACACATAACGTCATTATAAATTAGAAAAATGTCGGATGTAAATGAAAGGGCATATTTTGTTATATTTTCTGCAACTGTTACTTTTTCTTATTTTTAAAAATATTTGCGGGCATTTGACATATATATAAGATACATCCAATCTGAATATTTAAAATGGAATTAGCATTCGAGCTTGTTCGTGTAGGAGTGTCAAATAGAAAGGAATGACAAAGATGATAAGGAAGGGATCGTATGGATGAACAACGATTTTTATTTTTGGATTTTGAGTTTACGATGCCCCAGCACAGAAAAAAACCAAAAGGATTTTTCCCGGAGATTATTGAGGTAGGACTCGTTTCGGTTGTTGGCTGTAAGGTAGAAGATACGTATTCAGCTCATGTTAGGCCGAAGACTTTTCCATCTTTAACGGATCGATGTAAGAAATTTTTAGGGATTAAACAAGAAGTCGTAGATAAAGGAATTTCGTTTCCAGAACTCGTTGAAAAACTTGCAGAATATGAAAAGAGATGTAAACCGACCATTGTTACGTGGGGAAATATGGATATGAAAGTGTTGAAGCATAATTGTGAAAAAGCGGGAGTAGATTTTCCGTTCCTAGGGCAGTGTCGTGATCTATCACTTGAGTATAAGAAGTTTTTTGGTGAGAGAAATCAAACAGGATTGTGGAAAGCAATTGAAGCGTATGGAAAAGTAGGGACGGGTAAGCATCATTGTGCATTAGATGATGCGATGACGACGTATAATATTTTTAAATTAGTAGAAAAAGATAAAGAGTATTTAGTGAAACCAGCACCTCCAACATTAGGGGAACTCGTTGATTTTTCAAAAGTGTTAAAGAAAGTGAGCACACAGTAACGACCAAATTGCACAGCATGTAATTTGGTCGTTTTGTTTTTTTAAAGTTTGTAGTCTTTTTTTAATTGCTCTAATGTTTCTAGACTACGAACCGCAAAAGGTGAATCATCTTCAGAAAATGAATTCATTTGAGTTTCTAATGCTAATTTGAGTGAATCTGTATAATCTGGAATTTCTCCTTCATATTTCTTCACCATTTGCTCTGGAATGTTCGTCTGTTCACGGAAAGCTAAAGCGCGTCTTTCATGGAAAAATGGTACGTCAGCTTGTTTTACGTTATGTAAGTCACCTTGCACCGGATGTTTTAAAACAGCTAATACTTTTACGACGTAACTGCCAGGGCGGCTATTTGTAACTTCGCCGATGTATTTTCCAGTTTTATAAATACCTGTAACGATTTCACCAATTTCAAATGTTTCTCTCATATTTTTCACCTCAAGTTTATAGTAAGGAAAGTAGGAGAAGGAGTCAAAGAAATCATTTGCTTTCGGAACGCCCCCTTGAGAATATGAATCGGTTCAACTATAATTTAAAATAATATAACAGAAAATTCTGATGGTTTGTGAATCCTATAATAAGGAGTGTTTCATATGATGCCTTTATATTTTCCGGAAGATAAAACAGAATATATTATTCCAGGGATTGTTTGCGTTCTATTTATCATTGGTGCTGTTGCCACGTGGCGTATGTTTATTCGTGTATCAAAACGAGAAGCAGACCGATTGCAGAAGGTTGAAGAAAAATTATTAGCAGAAAAGAAACAGTAATTCATTTTTGTATGTTTCCCTCTATGCTCGGACAATCTAAGGGCAGAATATATTTTGGAGGGAATTGAATGAAAAAACGGCTTTTTTTCAGTTGTTGTTTATTATTTCTGATGGCAGGTTGTGACCAAGGAAAGCCGAAAGAAATTGACGTGAAATTACATAATGCTTCGGGTGATGAAGTGGGGACTGCGAAAGTAGTTCAGCAAACTAGCGGAGTGAAAATTACGATTAAAGGGGAAGGTTTCGCACCAGGCCCGCACGGACTACATGTACACGAAATTGGAGAGTGTAAAGCACCTCGTTTTGAATCAGCTGGAAATCATTTTAATCCAGATGATAAAAAGCATGGACTACTCAATCCGAAGGGTGCAGAAAATGGAGATTTACCGAACGTAATTGCAGATGGTTCTGGAAAGATTAAAGCAGAAATCGATGCGCCGCATATAACACTTAAAGAAGGAAAAACGACAATTCATAGAAAAGATGGAGCGTCTATTATTATTACAGAAAACGCTGATGATGGTATGACACAACCGACAGGGAAATCCGGTGATCGAATTGCTTGTGGTGTCATTGTAAAAAAAGCATCGGATATGAAGAGAAAGTAAAAGCTACCGTGCATGGTAGCTTTTTTGTGAGACGTAATTGAAAAGATATCGATAAAGGAGGTTGTCCCAAATGATGTAGGACAGCCTCCTTTCTTATGATGAAAACGTATGGCGCAGTCTATTTAAAATTTCTTCTAAAACAGATCTTGGACAGCCGATGTTAATTCGAATATGTTCTTCGCCGCCTAGTCCGTATTTCTCGCCAGGTTCAACGATGATTTTCCCTTTTTCCTCAAGTAATTTGGTACGCTCGTTTTGAGAAAGCTTTAGGCGAGAGCAATCAATCCATAATAAAAAGCTACCTTCTGGTTTCGTTACGGAAAGAGTAGGTATATGATTTTTCATATATTCACAAGCGAACTTAGCGTTATCTTCTATATATAATCGAATTTCATTTAGCCAATCGTTACATTCTGTATAGGCACTTTGCATCGCTGTATAGGCAAATATATTTAATCCGTGGAAGCCTTGTCTATATTGGATAGATGTAAAGGCTTGACGGAGCTTTTCGTTTGGAATGATAATAATCGATGCTTGCAATCCAGCGATATTAAATGTTTTACTCGGAGCCATACAAGTAATCGTGCGCGCTGCTAATTCTTCGGATAAGGAAGCGAACGGTGTATGTGTATGATCTGCATAAATAATATCGGAATGAATTTCATCTGCGACAACGATTACATTATATTTTGTACATAACGCGCCAAGCTGTGTGAGTTCCTCTTTTGACCAAACACGCCCAATTGGATTGTGAGGACTACAAAGAAGCATGAGTTTGACACCTTGTTGAAATTGCTGTTCTAAATGCTCAAAATCTATCGCATATGTATCATTTTGTTTCTGTAATGGACTCACGCATAATTGTCTATTGTTTGTTGTAACCATTTCGAAAAATGGGGGATAAATAGGTGGTTGTACGAGAACGGATTCATTTTCTTTTGTGAAGGCCTGTATGCTCGTACTAAGAGCTGGAACGATTCCCGCGCTAAAGACAATCCATTCTTTTTGAATATCCCAGTTATACTGTTTCTTTGTCCAGTTACAAATAATATCGCCCATATTTTCGGGAGGAAGTGTATAGCCGAAAATAGGATGCTCGATACGTTTCTTTAAAGCAGTTTGAATTGGTTGTGGTACTTCAAAATCCATATCAGCAATCCAAGCGTGGATAAGTTCTTCGTTTTTATATGTATCCCATTTTGTACTATGAGTTCCACGTCGATTGACTGTTTTATGAAATAGTTGCATAAGTTTGCCCCCTTCTTCTGTAAAACCGTTAAGTTATGAAAGTTCTCTCTCTTCTTATAGAATAGCTGATGTGATAGGATAAAGAAAAGTATTAAAAAGTGAAAAGGCGGGAAGCGAATGGGTACATATGAAAAGATGATAGAGGTTGTGAAGAATTGGGATCCGTTTCAAATGGGACCGGAGTTTTATGAAACAGAAGCGAGCGATGTTGTGAACGTCGCAAGTGTGTTTGATGATTCAAAATACATCGCAAAGAAGATTCAACATATATACTTTATGTCTTTTGAGGAAGTACCTGCGCTTGAAAAATGTGAGAAGTTAGCTGTGGAATTACTTGTAATAAAAGAAGGCGGAAGTTGTTCATTGTAGGCTGTCGGAATTTCCGACAGCCCTTTTTATATTATTGCGCGGAAAACGCGATAATTTCTTCATAAACATGTTCAGGTTTCTCTTCAGGTAATAAATGTCCTGCATTTTCGTAAGAAATAAATTTCGAATTCGGTAAATCTTTGTGTAGACGATGACCTACATCTACAGGGACTACGCGATCTTTTTCACCCCAAATGAGTAGTGTAGGTGTTTCGATTTTTTGTAATTCAATTGAAGATAAGTCACCTTCGCGATCTCGTATCATACGAGTTAAAGCGGGGAATATACGGTTGTCATAAAAAGGAGCGGAATAGCCTTCCTTCATTTCATCGTCAATTAATGAGTGATCATGAACAACATTCATTAAGTTATGAACAATACCGCGCCGTATAATCCAGTTCTTTACGTATAAATGAAAGAACGGCAAATAGGAAGAATACATTAAAGGTAAGTTTGCGCGTGCTAAATAACTCGAGCTGCATAGTAAAATCGTCTTTGAAATTAATTCAGGACGTATACGGTTTACATAAAGAGAAATTTGCCCACCCATAGAATGCCCAACTAACACAATGTTTGAGAGAGATAAGTGTTCAATTAAATCGATAATAATCGTTGCTAAATTGTGATAAGAATACTTAAACAGATGAGACTTATCACTTTTTCCGAACGGTGGTAAATCAAGAGCAATGACTGTTCCTTCTTTCGATAGTAAAGGAATGAGACGGCGGTAACTGAATGAGGAAGATAAAAAGCCGTGAACGAGCACAAAAGTAGGACGTTCCGTTTTATTATCATGTTCATACAATTCGTAATGAATAGTAGTGCCGCGAGTGGAAAAAGTGAAATAAGGACAAGTATATTCGTGATTCATTTTTTGTCACTCCATTGATTTTTGTTCATATCATCTCCAAGAGAAAAGAAAATATGTTAACAAAAAAGGCAAGATGACGATGTCATCTTGCCTTTCGTTTATTCAGTATTACCCGCGAACAATATTAGGCGGTGTTTTTCCTTGTAACCCTGCAACTAAATTTTCAGCGGCTGTCATAGCCATTTGCTGCCTAGTTTTTAACGTTGCAGATCCGATGTGCGGTAAAGTCACAACATTTTGTAATGATAAGAGCGGATTATCTTTTTGAATTGGCTCTTGTGTAAAAGTATCGATGCCTGCTGCAAAGATTTTCTTTTCTGCTAATGCATGGATTAATGCTTCTTCATCTACTGTTTTCCCGCGAGAAGCATTAATGAAAATAGCTGTTTCTTTCATTAATGAAAATTCCTTCTCTCCGATAAGATGATACGTTTCATCTGTTAATGGAGTAAGAAGAACAATAAAGTCAGACTGTGTTAGTAGTGTCTGTAAATCACAATATGTAGCATCGAATTTTTGTTCAGCTTCTTCTTTACGGCGGCGGTTATAATAAAGAACATCCATATCAAACCCGAATTTCGCTCGTTTTGCAACAGCTTCTCCAATTCGGCCCATACCGATAATACCGATTGTACTATGGTGTACATCCAGTCCAAAGTGCTCTTTTCCAATTTCGGCATTCCATTCACCATTTTTTACGTAAGAGTCGAGTTCACAAACACGGCGACCAGCAGATAGCATAAGAGCGAAAACGAGGTCAGCTACTGTATCATCTAGTACGTATGGTGTATTTGTTCCGATTACATTTCGATTTGCCATCGCTTGTAAATCAAAATTATCGTAACCGACAGAAATGTTGCTCACTACTTTTAAGTTAGGAGCCGCCTCCAATAATTCTTCATTAATAGCAGATCCAAAATTTAATAAACCATCTTTATCTTGTATTTTCTCCAATAGAACATCACGAGGTACCTTCTCATTTTGTTCCCATTTTTCATAATCACAGTGTTCTGATAAATAGTTTTCTACAAATGTTGGAACTGGTTCAGCAATATAAACTTTTGGTTTCACAATTCCATCCCCTTTCGCTTTATCACACATTTTTCCACTGATTAAAGTTTCACCTTATTTTGACATAATTCACTAAAAAAATCTTCTTTTCAAACTGGAAAGTGTATTTGTATAATTTAGACACAAACGAAAAGGAAGGATGATTTATATGGTGACAGAAAAAGAATTAGAATTATTAGCTTGTCTTGAAAAAAGTAGTCGATTATCTGTAGATACATTAGCGAAGCTGTTAAATATAGAAGTAGAAGAAGTAAAGAAAATGGTTGAGAAATTAGAGGCGGAAAAGATTATTGTGGATTATGTAACACATATCGATTGGACGAAGGTGAAAGAACATACAGGTTTAACGGCAATGATCGATGTGAAAGTTACGCCAAAGCACGGCGTTGGATTCGATGCGGTTGCTGAACAAATTTATCGCTATTCAGAAGTGAAATCTGTGTATTTAATGTCTGGGACATATGATCTGTCTATTACATTAGAAGGAAAGACAATGGGAGAAGTAGCGATGTTTGTTTCAGAAAAATTAGCAACAATTGAATCTGTCGTTTCTACGACAACACATTTCATTTTGAAGAAGTATAAACATGAGGGAATTATTTATGACAAAAACGATGATGATAAGCGAATTGTGGTGACGCCATGAAGCAATTTGAACTATCTAGAACAGCAGAATCTTTACAACCATCTGGTATTCGAAAGTTTTTCGATTTAGCAGCAAATATGAAAGGGGTTATTTCTCTTGGGGTAGGAGAACCAGACTTCGTTACTCCTTGGAATGTAAGGCAAGCATGTATTCGTTCTTTAGAACAAGGATATACGTCATATACAGCAAATGCAGGATTATTGGAGCTCCGTCAAGAAATAGCAAAGTATCTAAAAAAACAATTTGCAGTATCTTATGATCCAAACGATGAAATCATTGTTACAGTTGGAGCGAGTCAGGCGTTAGATGTAGCGATGCGTGCCATTATAAATCCTGATGATGAAGTACTCATTATTGAACCAAGTTTCGTTTCTTATGCACCGCTTGTAACATTAGCTGGAGGAGTTCCGGTTCCTGTGGCGACTACTTTAGAAAACGAGTTTAAAGTACAACCAGAACAAATTGAAGCAGCTATTACAGCGAAAACAAAAGCAATTTTGCTTTGTTCACCAAATAACCCAACAGGTGCAATGCTAAATAAATCCGAGCTTGAAGAAATAGCAGTGATTGTTGAGAAGTACAATTTAATCGTATTATCTGATGAAATTTATGCAGAGCTTGTATACGACGAAGTATATACAAGTTTCGCGAGCATTCAAAATATGCGAGAGCATACGATTTTAATTTCAGGATTTTCAAAGGGATTTGCGATGACAGGATGGCGCCTTGGTATGATTGCAGCTCCTGTTTATTTTTCAGAATTAATGCTCAAAATTCACCAATATTCCATGATGTGTGCACCGACGATGTCTCAGTTCGCAGCACTTGAAGCGTTACGCGCGGGGAATGATGAAGTAATTCGGATGAGAGATAGTTATAAGAAACGCCGTAATTTTATGACGACATCTTTCAATGAAATGGGATTAACATGTCATGTGCCGGGTGGAGCTTTTTATGTCTTTCCTTCTATTTCTTCAACTGGACTATCTTCAGCGGAATTTGCAGAACAGTTATTATTAGAAGAAAAAGTGGCTGTTGTACCTGGGAGTGTATTTGGCGAAAGTGGTGAAGGATTTATTCGTTGCTCGTATGCAACATCGCTTGAACAACTAATGGAAGCAATGAAGAGAATGGAACGGTTCATAGAGAATAAAAAAAGGACAAAACACAATACGTTTTGTCCATAAAAGGGGGGGAATACTAGAAAGCCATGTGTTAGTATTCTATCCTAATATTGGAGAATTATACTTACTTAAGGAAATTTTTTCATGAATTTTGAATGCGTTCTGTCATAGTGGTATAATTTACTAATATAAGGTATACGTATCCTGAGTAGCTTTACTTAGGGTACGTACTAACTAATCGGATATTTAACAATAAATCATCTGCTTTGCTATCTACAATTGTAGAGAAAATGGTAAACGTATGGGAGTGTTTCATATGTCAGAACAATATACAACAGGAGTGGTTGTAACAGGGAAAGTGACTGGGATTCAAGATTACGGTGCATTTGTAGCGTTAGATGCAGAAACACAAGGACTTGTGCATATATCTGAAATTACAAATGGATATGTAAAGGATATTCATGATTTTTTAAAAGTCGGCGATACAGTAGAAGTAAAAGTACTTTCAATTGATGAAGAACACAGAAAAATGAGTTTATCGTTAAAAGCGGCGAAAAGAAAACAAGGACGGATTCTTATACCGAATCCATCTGAGAACGGATTTAATACGCTGCGAGAAAAGCTAACAGAATGGATTGAAGAGTCCGAGTTAACAAAGTAAAAGAGGAGCGCATATGAGCGTTCCTCTTTTACTTTATCTTATGATATATATTTGCAAATATGATTGCATGCAATCATATTCGTATGTCGGAGGTGAAGTAAAGACATACTGACTAGCGAATTTCGTTCGTTTCTGGGTGAGTGCCAAGATTTTCTGATGGTTTAAAGAGTAAACCAAGATTGATAAGCCCAGAAATACCAACGATGCCGTAAATAATACGTGCAAGAGCTGAGTTTTGTCCACCGAAAATGGCTGCCACTAAGTCAAACTGGAAGAACCCGATTAGTCCCCAGTTCACAGCGCCGATGACAGTAAAGACTAATGCGATACGTTGCAGAGTACTCATGAAAAAGCCCCCCTTAATTGTGAAGCATGAGCAAGCGATGAGTTAATTAACTCTTTTATAGAATGGGGTAGTTATGTTGTTTTTATACATAAAAAATGTTCGAAATAGGATGTATATACATCTATACCGAAAAATACGAATTTTTATGCAAAAAATGAACTTTTTCTAAAAAATATATATTGGTTACGTTTACAATGGGTGAATCGCTTGATTTACAACTTCAGTTTCGCTAAAGTGAATACAGAAATACATATCCATAATTGGAGGGAAAAAGATGAGTACACATGTAACGTTCGACTATTCTAAAGCGTTATCCTTCATCGGTGAACATGAAATCACTTATTTACGTGATGCAGTGAAAGTAACACATCACGCAATCCACGAAAAAACTGGAGCTGGGAACGATTTCCTTGGGTGGGTAGACCTTCCGCTTCAATATGACAAAGAAGAATTCGCTCGCATTCAAAAATGCGCAGAAAAAATTAAAAATGACTCTGACATTTTACTTGTTGTAGGTATCGGTGGTTCTTACCTAGGAGCACGTGCAGCAATCGAAATGTTAAACCATTCTTTCTACAACACGCTTTCTAAAGAACAACGTAAAACTCCACAAGTGCTATTTGTTGGACAAAACATTAGCTCCACTTACATGAAAGATTTAATGGACGTATTAGAAGGTAAAGACTTCTCTATTAACGTTATTTCCAAATCAGGTACAACAACAGAGCCGGCACTAGCATTCCGTATTTTCCGTAAGTTATTAGAAGAAAAGTATGGAAAAGAAGAAGCTCGCAAACGTATTTATGCAACTACAGATAAAGCGCGTGGTGCATTAAAAACATTAGCTGATAACGAAGGTTACGAAACATTCGTTATTCCAGATGATGTTGGAGGACGTTTCTCAGTATTAACGCCAGTTGGTTTATTACCAATCGCAGTAAGTGGCTTAAATATTGAAGAGATGATGAAAGGTGCAGCTGCTGGTCGTGAGGACTTCGGTACATCAGAACTAGAAGAAAACCCAGCTTACCAATATGCAGTAGTTCGTAACGCTTTATACAATAAAGGAAAAACAATTGAAATGCTTGTTAACTATGAGCCAGCACTTCAATACTTCGCTGAGTGGTGGAAACAGTTATTTGGTGAAAGTGAAGGAAAAGATCAAAAAGGTATTTTCCCATCTTCAGCAAACTTCTCAACTGACTTACACTCATTAGGTCAATACGTTCAAGAAGGTCGTCGTGACCTATTTGAAACAGTTCTTAAAGTAGGTAAATCTACACATGAACTAACAATCGAATCAGAAGAAAACGATTTAGATGGATTAAACTACCTTGCTGGTGAAACTGTAGACTTCGTAAACACAAAAGCATACGAAGGTACATTACTTGCACATAGCGACGGGGGAGTACCAAACTTAATCGTAAATATTCCTGAATTAAATGAGTATACATTCGGTTACCTTGTATACTTCTTCGAAAAAGCATGTGCGATGAGCGGCTACTTATTAGGTGTAAATCCATTTGACCAACCAGGAGTAGAAGCATACAAGAAAAACATGTTTGCTTTACTTGGTAAACCAGGATTTGAAGAGTTAAAAGCAGAATTAGAAGAGCGTTTAAAATAATAAAAAGCGGCCGGATTCCGGCCGCTTTTTATTATTTCATCGAAAAGTCCATCAATATATTCAAACTAGAGTGGGTATGCTAAAGAAAAAGTCTAGGAGGGATGGGCTTGATTCCAATTCAATCAAATTTAGAAGGACGTACATATGCGTTATATAAGCTAGAAGAGATAATGAAGCCACTCGGATATAGCATTGGTGGCAATTGGGATTATGATAAAGGATGCTTCGATTATAAAATCGATGAAGAAGATGGCTATCAATTTTTACGGGTGCCATTTACAGCCGTTGATGGAGAACTAGATGTACCTGGTGTAGTAGTCCGCCTTGAAACGCCGTATATTCTTTCGCACGTATATCAAGACGAACTAGATGATCATGTGAATACTTTAACAGCTGGAACGAGTGGGATAGATCAATTTGCTGAGCCGAAAGATCCAGATGGAGATGTGAAAAGAAAATATATTAATATTGGGAAAGTGCTCATGCAAGAATTAGAGCGTCATTTTATTAATGGTGAATAACAATGAGTATGTCGCTTTCAATGAGAACGAAGGAATGAACTGGATTAATCATATATTGTCCATCACGCTTTATACCTAATAGGAGAATGTTTTGCTTTAAAAGAGTATAGCTACAATTTGCAAAAGTTTGTCCAGTGCAGGACGTGTGAAGCTCCATCAGTTGTAATTTATTATCAGTGATTTCGTCGTAAAGTGAAAATAGAACACCTGAAATGGAAGGGAATAAAAGGGAAGCGGTAAATACATAGCTCGTTAATTTATTTCCTTCTATAATTTCTGATACACCAGCTCTCGTTGCATTTTGTATTTGTTCAGAAGTAAGAAGTTCAGCGATGCAGTGAATGTTTGGATTGAGTCCTTTTGCAGTTAAAATATTTAAAATGGACTGTGTATCAGCTAAGCTTTCGTTTTTTTCTTTATCAGCCGTTATTAATATAGTGTGAGCCGTTGTAATATTAGCTTTTAATAATGTTTGATCGTGATGGGGGCATCCCTTTATAAATTCTAAATGATGAAATGGTTTTGGAAGTAGAGAAAGTGTTTCATCAATTAAAACGATATCAAGGTTCGGTTGTAATACGTGCATTTGTTTTACAACGTGTTTTGCCCGTTCGTTCCAGCCGACAATAATCATATGACCGTTAGAAGTTGCAGCTTCTTCTCCTTTAACTTTCATATATTGTTTATTAATCATATCAGTGGCGAATAGAACCATATAATAAGAACAAAAACCAGTTCCAAATAAAATAATACCCATGCCGACAAGTTTGCCTAGTAGTGTATGCGGGGCAAAGTCACCATAACCAACAGTGAAAATTGTAACGATTGACCACCAAATTCCATCAAACCATGTGGTGAAGTGCGATGGTTCTAATCTATGTATAAGAAAGCCGGAAAAAGCAGTAAGTACAACAATAAAGCAAATTAAACGAAAAATAATGGAATCACGAAATGTATCTACTAAATTTGGACGAGATTTCAATTGCCTATTCCTCCTTACTTTGCAGGACTACATTCATTGTTACCATTATAGAAAAAAGAAAAACTCTCTAATTTAAAAGAGAGTTTGTTTCCTATTACATACTTTCCACTTCAGTTTGTTGGACACTTTCAAGATGCTGGAGAGCGTAATAAACATCGGCAGTATGTCTTTTTTGATCGATACATAATTTAAGATGTAAATAGTGAGAGCCATTTTCTAATGTTTTAAGCTTCATATTCTTCACTTTTATATCCATTTCTTTTATTTCTTCAATTACAACCGGGATATTGTCCATATTGCGCACAACAAGTTTCACTGCGATGTCACGTTGGCGAAATGATCTAGGTCCTACAAATTTCATTGTTAATGGTATAAGTTCAACGCTAATCATAAGGAAACACATCCCGAAAATGGCTTCGATATAGAATCCGGCCCCAACGGCAATACCAATACCGGAAGCACCCCAAATCATAGCAGCAGTTGTTAACCCTGCAATACTATCGTTTCCTCTACGTAAAATAACACCGGCACCTAAAAAACCAATCCCTGATACAATTTGAGCGGCAAGTCGAAGGGGATCCATATTCATATGATCAGTATGTGGTAA